>JAFWDX010000499.1 GCA_017515945.1 Blautia sp.
GCACCTTCTGGCTGGCGACCAGGAGATTGCGGGATTCATTCTCCGCCGTAGGAAGTACATAAGCATGAAAACGTTCCATAAAATCCGTCAGGCTTTCGGACATGGCGGAATACTCTGTCTTCATCCCGGCCGTGTACACGATGGAGAAAGCAATACCGTAAATGGAAGTCAGGAAAGCGACCTTGATGCCGTCTACCAAAGAGGCGACAGAGGTCGTCATGGAAGCATAGTCCGAAGTCTGGAAATCCTTAAGGCCCCAGACCAGGCCTACGAATGTGCCGAGGATACCAAGGCTGGTGAAGATATCCGGAACCATCTCCAGCAGGCGCTTGTGCACATGGATATCGATCTCTTCCTCATTGATGTAATCATCCAGGTCGCCGATCCCCTCCTCCGCGTTGGTGATGCTGCTGGTGAAATTGTCCAGCTTGCGGTCCAGATAACGGTTGTCAAAGATGCCATCCAGCACCTTGAGATTGGACAGATCCGCCTTGCCGGGGCGCTTGAATATACTCTTGAGCTCCTCTGTCGCCCTGCGAAAGGCTATGGCCAGATTGTCAAGTCTGTACATGCCGCCGAACAGTCCGCACATATAGATGATGACCATGAGGGTCAGAAATATCAGATTATAGATCATGACTCCCCGCTGCCCGCGGCCTACGTACAGCGTGATCCCAACGGCGGCCGCAACAGCCGCAAGGAACAGAAGCAGGTTGGTGAATTTTCTTCCCATTTCTTACCTCCTTAGGAATTTGTATCATTACCATTTATACCAGAGCGTTTATACCAGAAGGTCTTAATACGTGGGAATCGTTGATCCCAGGTAACTGTTCAGTCACAGGTTCCCTCACAGTTACGGTCCCTCTTGTCTTTACAGCAACGTCCCAATACACGGAGCCCCACATATGTTATATAGTTCCCGCGAGTATAACTGGTCTGCCAAATATAGTATCATACCCGTAAAAAACGAATGTATCTCATATTTTTCGCAATTATATCCGACAGATGCGTTGGACTTTCACTGTATTTTCACTTATGATATCATATCATCAGTTAAAAAAAAAGCAAGCGGAGGTAAATTATGTCTTTACGCAGGATCCTGCACATATTGGTGCTGGTCATGTGGTTATTCGCCATGAGCGGATACGCAGGCTCCTTTCATCTGAATGCCGCAGGCAAAGCGGATAAGAGCTGTCATCTGGTCATTGAAGAAGGGACAGGCTTCACGGCAGAGCCGCCGTATGCGTCCGTTGAGCCGGGGCAAAGTGCGGTATTTATCCTTCGGCCTGCGCAAGGATATGAGATTTCCGCTGCCAAATGCCGTGACGGGGTCCTCACCCGGCTCGCGGACGGGAGTACACGGCTGATTGTGGATCCTGTCCGGTACTCTCATGTCATCACCGTCACAACCCGCAGGCTCCCTTATCAGATCTGTTACCACGCCAACGGCGGTCAGCTTCTTTCCTGTAATGATACCGGGCAAAGCCCCGGATCCGATCCCTGTATACGGGTTTTCGCTTCCGACACCCATCTGAGAGTCAATACGGATACAGGAACCGGCTTGTTTACCCGGGAGGGTCATACTCTGACCGGCTGGAGCACGCAGCCAGACGGACAGGGCACACGGACAGGACTCGGCAGCCGGGTACGGATGCCCGGATCCGGCTGCCTGGATCTGTATGCGATATGGGAGAAATGGACCGATGAGTCTTTATTTGAATATTCGCTCCTGCCCTCGGGCATCCGGATCGACGGCTGGCATGGGCAGGAGACAGAGTTGGTGATTCCCGAAAAAATCGGTCAGCATAAGGTGACCTCCATCGCGGAAAGAGCTTTTGCAGGAGCTTCCTGCGTGAGGATCGTGCTGCCGCCATCCCTGCGTGAGGTCGGGCTTTATGCGTTTGAAGGATCACAGGTGAGGGAGGTGGTCCTGTATGACACTTTATACGATATTACCGACTATTCGTTTTACGACTGCCCTCATCTGCGGACGATCCGTATCAATGCGGCACGCCCGCCCGTATACAGCGGGTCTTATTATGATACGTTTCCCGATAAATATGACCGGCTCCTGTCCCTGGCCGATACCCGCAAGCTGGTCCTGTTTTCCGGCTCCTCAACGAGGTTCGGCTACGACAGTTCACTTATGGATACGGCCCTGGAGGATTATGACGTCGTCAATATGGGCGTCTTTGCCTATACCAATGCGCTGCCCCAGCTGGAGCTGATCCGCCCCCTGATGAGAAAGGGGGACATCCTGCTGGTATCACCTGAATTTGACGCGGCAAAGCGTCAGTTCTGTACAACAAACGCCTTTGACGAGGATTTTTTCTGCATGATCGAGGGAAATTATGATCTGCTCTCTCTGCTCGATATAAGCCGGTACAGCAATGTCCTGAATGCGTTCCACACCTTTCAGGTGCGGCGCAGCGGAATGCAGGAGAAAAACTATGCGCTTTCTCCTTCCATGTTTGATGAAGACATGAACCCGGTCTCCTCTCCCAGCTATAATGAGTATGGGGATTATATCGTACCCAGACCGGATTCAACGGACGACGCACCGATCTATGGCCTGCCTGTTGACTATACGGCAGAGGCATTCCCATTGGCTTTGTATATCGAACCGGCCAACACGGAGTACCACCTGTTCCTGGACAGGGGGATCCGCGTCTTTTTTACCTATGCGCCCAGAAACAGCCTGGCTCTCTCGGACACCAGCACGCCTGCTGCCAGAGCCCGGCTGGACAGGTGGCTGCGCGAAAGCCTGATCATTCCGGTGATCTCTCCCCTCGAAGAATCCCTCTTTCCCGGCCATCTGCTGAGCGGCACGGACAACCATCTGTCCGACAACGGTGTACAGCTCCGGACCCGCAGAGTCCTCAGAGATCTGCAAAACGCACTCGGAACAGACAACGACAAGGAGGTTCTGGATGAACCAGCTCTATAACTGTATTCTTTCCTGCCGCTGGATCTTTCCGGCGGCGGCACTTATTCTGGCCGCCTGCGGCCGCATGAAAAAACATTCTGTCAGGAGGTTATGCTTTTTGGCTGCAGAGGCTTCCTGCGTCGTCGGACTCCTGGTCCTGCTCCTGGCAGGCCTTTCTCCTCAGGCAGCCTCAGGCACAGTTATTCCCGTTCTGATCGTGCTGCTCCTGCCTGAACGCAGTCAAGGAGGCCTTTCATGAATTTCACATCACCGGCTTTCGTGCTGCTCTTCCCTTTGGTTCTCATCCTGCACCGTCTGCTGCCGCCGGGAGCGAGGCAATGGCTCCTGCTGTCAGCAAGCCTGCTGTTTTACGCTATGGGGGATCTGCACGCCTTTCCTCTGCTGCTGATCCTCATCCTGATCACCTGGTATGGGGCTCTGCGCATCAGCGCTGCCGCTTCACAAAAGGTTAAAACATGCCTGGCGGTAGTTTCCATTTGCACCGTCACGGGAACCCTTATCTATTTCAAGCTCCCGTCGGCTGTATTTCTGCCGGCAGGCATATCCTTCTATACCTTTCAGGCGCTGTCATACGTCGCAGGTGTTTATGGCGGTACAGTTCCGGCAGAAAGGGATCCTTTTTCCTATGCGCTCTATATTTCCTTTTTTCCTCAGCTTGTGGCCGGTCCCATCGAACCGCCGGATGTCCTCCTTCCCCAGCTGAAGGCCTGCAGGAAAATTACCTCAGAAGACATGGCTGCCGGCGTAGCTCTGCTGCTGCGGGGGTATACAAAAAAAATATGTGAAGCTGATTTTCTGGCTCCTTACGTGGACAACATTTTTTCCATGCCCTCTCCCGAGGGACCCGCCGTCGCGGCCGGGGCTCTCCTGTTCGGTCTGCAGATCTACGCGGATTTTTCAGGATACAGCGATATCGCCTGCGGCTGTGCACGCATGCTGGGGATCCGTCTGTCCCGCAATTTTGACAGGCCATATCTTGCCTGTGGCTTCAGGGATTTCTGGCGGCGCTGGCACATTACCCTGAACCGCTGGTTCACACAGATGATCTATATTCCGCTGGGCGGCAGCCGTAAAGGGCTCATTCGCCGATGTCTGCTGACCCTGCTGGTTTTTTTGCTGAGCGGGCTCTGGCACGGAGCTGCCTGGCATTATATCGCCTGGGGGCTTGTGCACGGGCTCCTTCTGATCGGACAGATCCTGATGGAACGGATTCGTTTCCATCAGGCAGCACAGTCCGGTCATGCAGGCAGAAAAAAAAGCCGCCTCCTGTGGCTTATCACTTTTGCGGCGACCACATGGGCATGGCTGTTTTTCCGT
Organism: Blautia sp.; assembly: GCA_017515945.1. Taxonomy (GTDB): domain Bacteria; phylum Bacillota; class Clostridia; order Lachnospirales; family Lachnospiraceae; genus Blautia_A. Next base: position 4,265 of record JAFWDX010000499.1, read on the forward strand.
GCGCCGACCCTCAGTCAGGCTTTCCGTATGACCGGCGCGCTGGGAAGCGGCTGGAGCAGACTGATCCCAGCTCTCAAAGAATTTGCCATTTATGACATCCATGGCTTTTTCCGGATCTGCATGCTTCCCGCTCTTATATGGCTCCTGGACAGTTTTTTCCCCGGCGGTGCCTCCCAGGACAGGCTTCCGGACAGGGACAGGTCCATCCTGATCTGCTGCCTGCTGGCTCTGATGATCATGTGCGCCTGGCCTTTCATGTCCGATGACACCAATGCGTTTATATATTTCAGGTTCTGATCATGAAAAAAAGACTTTTTCCGGCGGCAGCACTCTGTATACTGCTCCTGTTTCCTGCCGCCTTTCCTGCCGGGGCATTTCTCATACCCTGCCAGTATAATGAAACCTTTACAGGTGAACTGAAGTACAAATATGACCGGCTCAGAGAACTCCCCGGGAAGCGGATCATCCTGGTCGGCGGCAGCGCCGCGGCCTTTGGTGTGGACAGCGGTCTCCTCGAAGATGCCTTTGAGGGATATACAGCCGTTAATTTCGGCATGTATGCGGCACTCGGCACAAAGGTCATGCTCGACCTGTGCGAGCCCCACCTGCACGAAGGCGATCTGGTGATCCTCATGCCTGAGCAGAATTCCCAGACTCTTTCCCTGTATTTTGACGGGTCGGCGGCATGGCAGGCTTTTGACGGAGCCTTTGGCATGCTGCGCCACATCCGTCCGGAGAACTTCGGCAGTCTGATTCAGGCTCTCCCTTCATTTTCCCTGGAGAAGCTCAGGGCTTATCTCTCCGGATCGCCCATCCGCCCGGATTCCATCTACCGCCGGGCATCTTTTGATGAATATGGGGACATTCTGGACGGACTGTGTACGGAAAACATACTCCCGGCACTATATGATCAGTCTCTTGAGGTGTCTTTTGACGAAAGTCTTATGACGGACAGTTTTTCCGCCTGCCTGAACCGGTTCGCGGCGCGGGCGGAAAAGAAAGGAGCCCGTGTCTGGTATCATTTTTGTCCTGTCAACAGGCTGAGTATCGTGGACGGATCGGATCCGGAGATTTTTTATGCCGCCTTACAGAAAAAACTGACCTTTCCGGTCTCCGGTGATCCCCGTGACTGCCTGATGGAGGAAGGATGGTTTTATGATACGAATTTCCACCTGAACGCAGCCGGCCGTCAGGCCTTTACAACCCTGCTTATCCGCGATATCAAAGCCATGCAGCTCGACACTTCACCGACGGATATACCGGCTCTCCCGATGCCGGTCCCGCGTTTTACCTTTGATCCGGATACACTTAAAAATGCCATTCCACAAGTAAGCGCTGACGGAACGTTCGAATATATAGCCATGGATGATCAGGCTGTCCTGACCAGATATCTGCCTGAAGGAGATCCGAATGGGCCGGCGGAGATCCTCGTGCCGGAGTCCTTCGGCGGTCTTCCTCTGACCATTGTATCGTCCGGGGCCTTCAGCGGGAACAAGATGCTGCGCAGGATCATTCTGCCTCTCTCGATCCGCTGTATTGAAAACGATGCCTTCGACGGCTGCAGCCGGCTCCGGGAAATCGTCCTCTCTTCACCCTCACCCTCCGCCTGTGTCGTCGGGAACGGACTGTTGACGGGGACGGACGCTGATTTGGCCGTACCTGGGGAAGCTCTGTCAGGGTATCGGACGGATTATCGGTTTTCGGCATATGCGGAGAGGATTGTGGGGAGTTCAAGTTA
>JAFWDX010000055.1 GCA_017515945.1 Blautia sp.
AAAATGATACCCATATTGGGTACCATAAGTATAACATTTTACTGTACGGTTGTCAAGTTAGGTGGGAGGGGGAGGCCCCTGACGCTGAGGCCCCTGACTCACAGGAACCTGCCCCCCATTTTATTTACGCCGCGCCTCTGCCATTCCTGGAATGTATACCGGCTGCCGCTTCATATTCGAGTAATTTTTTCCTTGCCTCCGGTGACAGATATTTCGGCACATCGATCTCGACGGTCACGATCTGGCTGCCGCGCTGACGAGGATTTGTCATGGAAACAATGCCTTTATCCTTCAGCCGGATCTTTGACCCGGACTGAGTGCCTTCCCTGATCCTGCAGGAAACGTCTCCGTAGAGCGTAGGCACAATCACCTCGCCGCCGAACACCGCTGTGGTAAAGGGGATACGGATGGTCGTATAGACATCCATGCCCTCCCGTGTGTACCCGCTGCGGGTACCGACGTGAACCTGCAGAAGGAGGTCGCCGTCCGGTCCGCCGTGCGTCCCTGGCATCCCCTTTCCAGCCAGGCAGATGGTCTTTCCGTCCTCGATCCCTGCCGGAATATGGATCTGCAGCGTCTGCGTCCTGCCGTCAGCGGATGAAAACCGAATCCGTTTTTCACATCCGAATGCGGCTTCATCAAAACTGACATCGACATCGGAGTGAAGATCACTTCCCCGCGCCTGGCCGTATCCTCTGGTATCCGATCCGAAGGAATCGGAGAAGCCGTGGAAGGAATCGCCGCCAAAACCGGAGAAATGCCCTCCGAAAAGATTCTTAAGCAGATCATCCATGTCGGCGTCATTTCCATTAAAATGGAAGCTCTGCCACGAACCACCAGATCCGTCGCCGGAAGTCTGCCAATGTCCCTGGCCTGTGAACGGATTTCCTGTATCCTGATATGCTCCGCCTCCCTCAAATGCGGCGTGGCCGAACTGGTCATAGAGCTTCTTTTTCTCGGGATCGCTCAGGACACCGTAGGCTTCCGTGATCTCCTTAAAGATCTCCTCTGCCCGCGCGTTCCCGGCGTTGGAGTCGGGATGGTACTTTTTGGCCAGTTTTCGGTAGGCCTTTTTTATTTCCTGGTCTGAAGCGTTTCTTGAAAGCCCAAGCACTTCATAATAATCTCTTTTTGTACTCATTATATCACCTGATTTCGTATGATTATTTCAGACGTAACTGCTCAGTCACAAGCTCCTTCACAGTTACTTTTCAGACTCAAATCTGTCCTGCCTGTTCTATATATAATATATCATTTATGACATGCGAAGTCAATGTGATAAAAAGACAAAAATGTAATTGTAACGATTTGTTTACTGTGTTTTTTTTACGCAAAATGCTGGGGGATTGTAAGCCGTTAAGTCTTTTGTTATAGTATACATGTGCGTAACTGTGAAGGAGCTTGTGACTGAACAGTTACGAATTGATTAAAGAAGAACAGGAGCAGATCATGTACAAGATTGGTTTTATCGGCTGCGGCAATATGGGTTCCGCCATGGTCAGCAGCCTTATCGCAAAAGAAATATATTCACCGGATCAGATCCTGGTCTCACACCTGACAGAGGAAGGCGCCGCCCGCAGTCGGGAGATGTATGGCGTGGATGTCACGCTCGACAACAGGCAGGTGGCCGCGCAGACCAGACTGCTGATCCTGGCGGTAAAGCCGCAGTTTTATGAAGAAGTTCTCACCGGGATTCAGGCGGAGCTGACGCCTGAACACCTCCTGGTCGGGATCGCTCCCGGTAAAACCCTGGAGTGGCTGCGTGAAAAAAGCGGCTGTGGGGTAAAGACCGCCCGTTTCATGCCAAATACGCCGGCGAAAGTGCTGGAGGGTATGACCGCGATCTGCATCGGTGACAATGTCACGGAAGAGGAGACACAGGAACTTAAAAAAATAGCCGGGAGCTTTGGCCGCTTCGAACTCATCCCGGAGCGACTGATGGACGCTGCGGGGGCTGTCGGCGGCTGCTCACCGGCCTTTGTATACATGTTTATCGAGGCGATGGCTGATGCCGCTGTGATGCAGGGCATGCCAAGAAAGATGGCGTATGACTTTGCCGCACAGGCGGTGCTCGGCAGTGCAAAAATGGTGCTGGAGACCGGGCTGCACCCCGGCACGCTCAAAGACCAGGTATGCTCTCCGGGCGGAACGACCATCGAGGGCGTCCGTATGCTGGAGAAAGCGGGAATGCGTAGCGCCATGATCGAAGCCCTCACCGCCAGTGCGGAGAAGGGAAAAAGAATGTAACTTACTCTACCGGAGGAACGGTCCTGTCCATCAGCTCCGGCACGCCCTCGCTGAGCCGGCTGTTCTGGAAATCACCGGAAAAAGTGACATCCTCCCCGAACCAGGCAGGGGGTGTGTAAGCGCGGGCTGCTTCCTCAGTGGGAAACTCCACCTCGGCGAGGATCAGCCCGGAATACGGGGCCTCAAAAATGTCAAGCTCGATGACCAGTGAATCCTTTTCCGGGATGCGGTACCGCTTTTTGGAGATCAGGATCCCGTCTGTTTTTTCGCGCAGATGCAGATAGGCCTGCCGGCTGAGCGGCAGATTGTACTCCTCGCGGGCCATTAGGCCGCCGGCCTTGTAAGTCAGGATGTATTCGTCGTTAGCCCGGCGGATCCGGACCACGGGAGCCACACAAAGATAGCCCTGCTCGATGACCTGACAGGGGAAGGAGGCATAATCCTCAGGGAGTTTTTCTCTTTCGATCAGGAATTTACGTTCGATTTCCATTTGTTTATTACCCTCCGGGACAAAATCGTCCGTAATCATTTTTCAGCAGACTGCCGGGAAAGCGGATGCAGCTGGAACCGTTCGCTCAGCCCCTCACATTTACTGTGGCGCCGCAGCCGGCCCATGGGAGGCGTACTTGCAATGCGCCGAAAGAAGCCTGCTTACATACTCATACATATTGAATTATAGCTGTTAAGAGAGAAAAAGAAAGCGCACTTTCATGAATCATTTGTAAATAATCCGTAACAAAAATGGAACTTATGTTTGAACAGTTACCGGTAACTCATACATTTCGACAGAAACAATCAGACAGGGAGGTATCCACAATGAGTAAAGTTTATGTATTTCTTGCTGACGGATTTGAAGATATTGAGGCACTGACCATGGTTGACATGCTGCGCCGCGCACAGATTCCTGTCTCCACGGTTTCCATCACCGACACCCTTGAGGTGACGACGAGCCATCAGGTCACACTGAAGACGGACGTTCTCTTCAAGGACTGTGATTTTTCGGATGCAGATGTGCTTGTCCTGCCCGGAGGAATGCCCGGAACGGCAAATCTGCGGGCGTTTGAGCCATTGATGGATCTGCTGAAGGCCCACTATGCCCAGGGAAAACGCCTGGCTGCCATCTGCGCCGCGCCGACGATCCTCTCAGACCTTGGTATTCTTAAAGGAAAAAAGGCTACTTCTTATCCGGCACGCAGGGAGGATATTGAATGTGGGGAATATCTGACGGATCCTGTCGTGGTGGACGGAACGATCACAACCAGCCGGGGCATGGGCACCTCCATTGACTTCGCGCTGTGCCTGATCGCGCAGCTTGCCGGACAGGAAAAATCGGAGCAGCTGGCGGCGGCCATTGTGTATGCCCGTAACTGAGCAGAGAAGCGTAACTGCTTATACTAGAGGGTCTTAATACGTGGAATGCTTTGCTTCCACGTATTTAGAGCCTCTGCATATACCGCGCGGAAAGCCAGATACATATTTTCCATGTATTTGATCGCGCGAGTATAACGGACACCGGGTTTGAGGCTTTTGTCTGATGGGGCGAAGTTGGCGGTTCATGGCGGTTGAAATCTTTCAGCTTAAATAACCAGCCGGAGCCGGCAGTCCCGGCTCCGGCGTCCGTCCGGAGAATCAATAAAATTATACTGGAAATTTATATACCCTTATGCTATACTATCGAAATGACTGCAAAAAGGTTATAAATGATTGTGGAGCCATACATCGGAAAATACGATTTACATGGCTGTACAGTTACCATGATATATAGGTAGAAACACTGGTTCTAAGGAGGAACACTACACATGAGTTTACAGGTTGAGACACTCGAAAAAAACATGGCAAAGCTGACCATCGAGGTCGCGGATACACTGCTGGAAAAAGCCATGCAGAACGTTTATAACCGGAACAAAGGCCGGATCAATCTCCCGGGCTTCCGCAAGGGTAAAGCCCCCCGCAAGATGATCGAGCGTGTATACGGCGCCGGCGTTTTTCTCGAGGATGCAATCAACAGCCTCCTTCCCGACGCATACCGTGATGCACTGAAAGAATGTGAACTCGAGATCGTATCTCAGCCAAAGATCGACATCGTACAGGCCGAGCCGGGCAAACCGCTCATCTTTACCGCTGAAGTGGCTACCAGACCGGACGTGGAACTGGGCCAGTATAAAGGCCTGGAAGTGACCCGTCAGGATACCACTGTGACAGACGAGGACATCGAGGCCGAGATCCGCGCAGAGCAGGAAAAGAATTCCCGCGTCGTTACCGTCGAGGACCGCGGAGCGGAAAACAACGACACCGTGACACTTGACTATGCCGGCACGATCGACGGAGTCGCCTTTGATGGCGGCAGCGCCACCGACCATCGCCTGACTCTTGGCTCCGGTTCCTTTATTCCCGGATTTGAGGAGCAGCTCATCGGTGCAAAGGCCGGAGACCATGTGGATGTACGCGTCAGCTTCCCGGAGGACTACCATGCCTCTGAGCTTGCCGGCAAGGAAGCCGTCTTTGCCTGCGATATCAAAAAGGTGGAGACAAAAGAGCTCCCCGAGCTGGACGATGAGTTCGCTCAGGACGTGTCCGACTTTGACACAATGGATGAGTATCGCAAGGATCTCAAGCTGACCCTCAAGATCCGCAAGGAAAATGCAGCCAAGGAAGCCCTCGAAAATGCAGCGGTGGAAAAAGCCGTCGAAAACGCGACGATCGAGATCCCCGAGGCCATGATCCAGAGCCATGCCGAGAATATGCTCGATGACTATGCCCGCAACCTGCAGATGCAGGGCATGAACATGGAACAGTACTTCCAGTACACCGGCCAGAACGCCCAGACCATGATCGAGAATATGAAGCCGGCAGCCGCCCAGCAGATCCGCACCCGCCTGACCCTCGAAAAGATCGCCGAGGTCGAGAACATCGAGGTCACCGATGAAGAGATCGATGAAGAGCTGGACAAGACAGCCAAGGCTTACAACATGGCGCCGGAAACCTTCCGTGAGCGGATGCAGGACCGTCGCGATGATGTGAAAAAGGATATTGCCGTTCAAAAGGCCATCACCCTGATCGCAGAGGCCGCTGTGCCAGTTGATGCGCCTGAACAGGCTGAGTGACGCAGAACGGAGAATGATCTATGAGCTTGGTACCTTATGTTCTGGAGCAGACCAGCCGCGGAGAGCGCAGCTATGATATCTTTTCGCGCCTGCTCAAAGACCGTATTATTTTCCTCGGTGAAGAGGTCAACGACGTGACGGCCAGTCTGGTCGTGGCTCAGCTTCTTTACCTGGAGGCGGAGGATCCTGCCAAGGATATCCAGCTGTATATCAACAGCCCCGGTGGTTCCGTTTCCGCAGGGATGTCCATCTATGACACAATGCAGTATATCAAATGCGATGTATCCACGATCTGCCTCGGGATGGCGGCATCCATGGGCGCCTTCCTTCTGGCCGGCGGTGCCAAAGGCAAACGCTTTGCACTGCCGAATTCCACAATCATGATCCATCAGCCCTCCGGCGGTGCGCAGGGACAGGCTACGGAGATCCAGATCGTGGCGGACCACATCGCAAAGACAAAGAAGATGCTCAATGAGCTCCTGGCTGCCAATACCGGACAGCCGCTGGAGGTGGTCGAGCGCGATACCGACCGTGACAATTATATGACTGCCGAAGAAGCCAAAGCCTATGGCCTGATCGATGGCGTCGTCACTCATAAATGAGCATGCCAGCCGCAAAAAGACTCCTGTAACTCCAGGAGTCTTTTCGGCGTAATGTGAGCTCTTGACTGACCAGTTACGACCAGTTACAGTAAAGATTTGAGAGGAAAATCCATAAAAAATGGCAGATAAAAGTAAAGACGGAAAGACGCCGAGGATCCGCGAACCCAGGATCCGCTGCTCCTTTTGCAACCGTACGGAAGATCAGGTCATGAAACTGATCTCCGGGCAGGAGGGCATCTATATCTGTGATCAGTGTATCGGGATATGTTCCGAGATCATTGAGGAAGAATTAAACGGGTATGCACCCGCTCAGTATGACGGCGAGATCAACCTGATGCGGCCGGAGGAGATCCATGCGATCCTGGATGACTATGTCATCGGGCAGGATGCCGCCAAAAAGGCGCTGGCCGTAGCTGTTTACAATCATTATAAAAGGGTGACCGCTGCCCGCAACCTGGACGTTGAGCTGCAAAAGAGCAACATTCTCATGCTCGGCCCCACCGGCTCCGGCAAGACCCTGCTGGCCCAGACACTGGCCCGCCTCCTGAATGTACCGTTTGCGATCGCCGATGCCACAACGCTGACCGAGGCCGGCTATGTGGGCGAGGATGTGGAGAACATCCTGCTCAAGATCATTCAGGCCGCGGATGGCGATGTCGAGAGGGCTCAGTACGGGATCATTTACGTTGATGAGATCGACAAGATCACCCGCAAATCCGAAAATGTTTCCATCACCCGTGATGTATCCGGTGAAGGTGTGCAGCAGGCACTGTTAAAGATCCTTGAGGGTACGGTGGCCAATGTACCGCCGCAGGGCGGCCGCAAGCATCCCCACCAGGAGTTCATCCAGATCGATACGACCAATATCCTGTTTATCTGCGGCGGCGCGTTTGACGGTCTGGAAAAGATCATCTCCAGCCGCCAGGATACAAAGGGAATCGGCTTTGGAGCCGAGGTTATGGCAAAGGAAGAACGCGATGTGGGCGAGGTCTTCAAACAGGTCATGCCGGAGGATCTGATCCGTTTCGGCCTTATCCCTGAGTTTGTAGGCCGCGTGCCGGTGGTCGTTACACTGGATGGTCTTGATGAGGAAGCCCTGGTGCGGATCCTGAAGGAGCCCAAGAACTCCCTGGTCCGGCAGTACCGCAAGCTCTTTGAGCTCGACGGGGTCAGGCTGGAGTTTGAGGAGGAGGCGCTGAAACGCATGGCGTCCATGGCCATGAAGCGCAAAACCGGCGCCCGCGGCCTTCGCGCCATCATGGAGAATACATTGATGGATCTTATGTATCGGGTGCCTTCGGACAACACGATCCGGGAGATCACGATCACACAGGACAGCGTGGACGGCACGGGCGAACCGAATGTGATCCATGGCGATCCGCCTGCTTTTCCCCGGCGTACCAGGATCCGTCGCAAGAGCAAGACAGAGACAGCGTAAGGAGGCAGCTGTTGATTCCTGAGAAAGATGTAGTAACTGTTCAGTCACTAGTGGTCCGTCTCAATCAGATTTAAACTTAAAGTGCCAGATTGGCTTCATAGGCAAGGCGGGTGAAGGCGCCGCAGCGGGCTGCGGAAAGTGCGCCTCCCAAGGGGCGCCTTCGGTGTGGCCTTGGCGGTTGAACTTTTGTTCCACGCACCTGCCAAGGCACGCCTGCGGTGTAACAGTAAATGCGAGGTGCTGACTGAATAGTTACAAGATGTATACTTTCACGAGTATACAAAATGATACAGCGACTGAGAGGAAATTGTATACATGAGTAATGAATTCATGACATTGCCTGCCGTCGCC
>JAFWDX010000500.1 GCA_017515945.1 Blautia sp.
ACACAAGTGTGAGTCAAGGAACCTGTCCCCCTGACTCATTGCTTACGCATTCAGCGCTTCGATAATGCCCGGCAGTTCATCGTCAACCTTGTCGTTATCCAGCTGACAGGTTCCTGCATTATGGTGCCCGCCTCCGCCGTACCGCAGGCAGAGTGCGCCGATGTCCACCTCAGAGCCCTTGTTTACGATCGATTTGCCGATCATGACCGCCGTATTCTGTTTGCGGAATCCCCAGGCTACATGGATGGAAATCTGTGTTTCCGGGAAGAGCGCATAGATCATGAAACGGTTGCCGGCATAGATCACATCCTCATTTCTCAGGTCCAGCACCACGACTTTCGAATACACCCGCGCGATACGCAGGAGCTGCTCTTTAAAGAGCTCTGCCTGTTCAAAATACAGATCGACGCGTTCTTTCACATCAGGCAGCTCGAGGATCTCATCGATGCTGTGTTCCAGGCAGTAATCAATGAGCTCCATCATCAGGTCATAATTGGATATGCGGAAGTTATGGAACCGCCCCAGGCCGGTACGGGCATCCATCAGATAATGAAGGAGTACCCAGCCCTCCGGATGCAGGATCTCATCGATGGTAAAGTCAGCGCTGTCACCCTTGTCTACCGCAGCCATGAGGTCTTCGGAGACGCGCGGGAAGGCATCCTTTCCGCCATAATAATCATAGACGACCCTGGCCGCGCTCCGGGCACTGGGATCAATGATCAGCTTTCCGTTGGTTTCAGTCGCTTTAAGCCGGTCGATCTCCGACTCATGATGGTCGAAGGCGATGGCGACCCGCGGATCATAAGGCAGATTGGTCGTGATATCGGATTTGGACAGTTCCACTTTTCCGTCCTGCACATCCTTCGGATGGACAAACTTGATCTCTTCGATCATGCCAAGCTCTTTAAGCATCATGGCACAGGCCAGTCCGTCAAAATCACTTCGGGTAACCAGGCGATATTTCTCAGCCATAGTCTGTTCTCCTTCTTCAAATTTCCTGTTTCGTAACCGGTCAGTCGCAAGCTCCTTCACAGTTACCCCTTTTTCAGTACAGTTTCACGCCACCAGGGTTATCGGTATTATTATTTTCCTTCCTCTGCCTGTTTCTCTTCCAGCGTGCGTCCGGGATTGATCCCCACACCGCGGTTCCTGTCGCCTCTGGGATTGATGCCGAACTCATAGTCGTTGCCAGGCAGCATGGCATTCAGCACAATGCCGGCCAGAGAAGCCACGGCCAGTCCAGTCAGTGTGATGCTGGTATTCCCGATCATAAAGGTGATCCCTGAGGAAAATCCCAGACCGCATACAAGGATGACGGCTGCGATGATCAGATTCCGGCTGATCGTCAGATCGACTTTGTTCTCGACCATATTCCGGACACCGATGGCTGAGATCATGCCGTAAAGGATAAAGCTGATCCCACCGATGATGGACGCCGGCAGCGTGACGATGATCCCGGCGAATTTCGGCACAAAGGAAAGGATGATCGCGAAAACAGCCGCCAGCCGGATCACATTCGGGTCGTAAACCTTTGAAAGCTCCAGCACGCCGGTATTCTCTCCGTAAGTGGTATTCGCGGGGCCGCCGAACATGGCGGAGAGCGAAGTTGCCAGACCGTCGCCGATCAGCGTACGATGCAGTCCCGGATCTTCAATAAAGTTGCTGCCCACCGTGGCGGAGATCGCCGAGATATCTCCCACATGCTCCATCATCGTGGCAATGGCGATCGGCGCCATGACCAGGATAGCGGTCAGGTTGAATTTACACAGGAAGAAATCCGGCACGCCGAACCAGGGCGTGGAGGACAGCTGTGAAAAATCGAGGATGACACCGCCGCCGGGATTGGTGATGCCTGCCAGATTCATCAACAAAGCTGCCAGATAAGAAATAACGATGCCCATCAGGATCGGAATGATCCGGAACATTCCCTTGCCCCACACATTAAAGACTATAACCGTCGCCAAAGCGATAAGTGCAAGGAACCAGTTCGTTTCGCAGTTCGAAATGGCCGATCCCGCCAGGGAAAGACCTATACAGATGATGATCGGTCCGGTGACGACAGGCGGCAGATACCGCATGACCTTCCTGACGCCCACACGGCGGATGATCAGGGCCAGCACCAGATATAAAAGTCCGGCGACCACGATGCCCCCGCAGGCATAGGGAAGCTTTTCCCCGTAGGTCATATCCGCAAAGATCCCGGTATTCAGCTCGGCCACTGCCGCAAAGCCGCCAAGAAAGGCAAAGGAAGATCCCAAAAACGCCGGCACCTTCATTTTGGAACAAACATGGAAAAACAGCGTCCCGACCCCCGCAAAAAACAGCGTAACCTGGACGGAAAGCCCTTCGCCGTGAAAATACGCATTGACCAGGATCGGCACCAGAACGGTGGCTCCGAACATGGCAAACATGTGCTGCAGGCCAAGGATCAGCATTCTGGGTATCCCCAGGGTGCGTGCATCCCTGATCGGTGTCTGTTCCTTCAAAGATGAATTGTTCATTTTTTCCTCCCTTTGAGTATGTTATACTAGAGCGTCTTAATACGCGGAACTCCGCGTATTTAGAGGCTCTGCATGCGCTTTCACTTGCAGAGGAGTCCGCGGTTTCACTCGGGCATGGATATATCGGCACGGAGCATCTGCT
>JAFWDX010000501.1 GCA_017515945.1 Blautia sp.
CATGGGGACAGGTTCCTTGACTCGCACATGCGTGTGAGTCAAGGAACCTGTCCCCGTGACTCACCCATGAACGCTGTTCACAGAATGTTTGGAGGGCCAGACCCCATTTTATTCAACTCCAAAAAAAGAATTCAGTCCTGCCAGGATTCCCCTGGCGATCCGTGTCTGGTACGCGGCAGAGTGGTCAGAGGCTGTATCCCCCACCTCCACGTCAAGGGACGGGATCGTCGAGTAGGAGGTCTGGGTCAAATCCATTTCCATACGTCCGCCTCCGTAGATGGGGAGGCCTTCCTGCTGTATGCCTGATACGAGGTGTTGTCCCAGCTCCTCGTGAAGAGGCCAGACGGAGGCGACGGGCTCCATGGCGCGGTAGGAAGCCACATCGGGGACACCCAGATAAAAGAAGCCCTTGTCGCTGGCGGTGGAGTCGTAGTGAAGGGCCAGATGTACATCGGCATAATTGTTGGCCAGGACGGTACGGGCGACATTGTCCAGCTGGATGTCAGCGCCTTCGCGGATCATCAGTACGTTGTAGCCGTTTTGCAGCAGAAGGTCCCGCAGGATCAGCGCGAGACTGAGGGTCACTGACGATTCGGGTGTGCCGTCGATCATGGTACAGCCATAGGATACGGCCATAGCGTATGTGGCGCCGGCTTCGGTGGTGCCGCCGGTGACCTTCGGTGAACCGTCCGGATGGCACAGCGTCTGGGCACTGTCTCCGCCTGAAGTGCCGTGGCCGGCGTTTATGCAGATCGTATGCCCGCACACGTCGGAGGTGTACAGCTTTGCTGCACCTGTATGGATCACGGAATACTGTGCGAACGGCAGTGAATCGTCCAAGTAAATCTCTTTTACCGGTTCGGACTGGCCGGCCTGGCTGAAGATGCTGGTGGAATTGCCGGACGGCGCGCCCAGCGTGCCCTCCTCAGCATGAGAACCAGGAGGGGAAAGCGTTCCCTCTTCCTCATAGGGCTGAGGCTCGGGTGACATGTAATCCGGAGGGGAAAGCGTTCCCTCTTCCTGATACTGTTGAGACTCAGCTGGTATGCCCTCCTGGGCGGAGCAGATGTGGAGCGGGGGGGAGAGCAAACAGGCGGCAGTAAGGATAAACAGAGTTTTATTTCTGAGAAAAATCATGTCGGTGGAGCACTCCTTTCTTTTTTTGATTTCAGTATAATGGAAATGAGACCAGGTCCCGAGAACAAAGTGTAAACAAGATGTGAACAAATGATGAACTTTTGATTCATGATTTATTCACACCTTGTTTACACTTTACTCCCGGGCCTGGCCTCGCCCTCCCGCTGCACTTGCCGCGTCCCTGCCCCATTGACGAAATTCACTTCATCTATTATACTTCACGTGTGAAACGACTTTTTACTCCTGAGCGGCAGATTATTTCCGTGAGTGTGCAAAGAAAGGAAGCTTTATGAATAACCTTCAGGATAACAACCAGGACGGCAACAGGCCGGGAGGCCAGGGACCGGAGGGCGGCGGGCCGAATAAGAGCCGGCAGTCGCTGCTGGCTTTTCTGATCTGTCTGCTGGTTACGATGGTGTGCTTCAGCTTCATATCCAATATGTTCAAGGATAATTCCAGCGAGATCACCTATGATAAATTCATAGATATGGTCGAGAAGGATCAGGTCAAATCCGTGACGCTGCAGTCCGGGACGCTGAACATCGAGCCGAAGCATCAGTACGCGCTGAGCGGCCAGACGACTTACCATACCAATCAGGTGGAGGACGAAACAGCGCTGACAAAGAGGCTGGAGGGAACGGGGATCCAGTTCAAATCCCAGCCGCCGGATGCCATGGGCGAGGTCATCTCCATGCTGATCAGCGTGCTGCTGCCGACGCTCCTGCTTTTTGGCATGCTGATGCTTTTCATGCGCCGGATGGGTTCCGGTGGCGGCGGCCTGATGGGGATCGGCAAGAGCCGTGCCCGCAATTATGTGACCAAAGAGACCGGCGTGACGTTCAAGGATGTGGCCGGTGAAGAGGAGGCAAAGGAGTCCCTGCAGGAGGTGGTGGATTTCCTTCACAATCCGGGACGGTATACGGAGATCGGTGCCAAGCTGCCAAAGGGTGCGCTGCTGGTGGGCCCTCCAGGCACAGGCAAAACGCTGCTGGCCAAGGCGGTGGCGGGAGAGGCGCACGTGCCGTTCTTCTCCCTCTCCGGCTCTGAGTTTGTGGAAATGTTTGTCGGCGTCGGCGCGTCCCGTGTCCGCGACCTTTTTGAGGAGGCCAAGAAAAACCCCCCCTGTATCATATTTATCGATGAGATCGATGCCATAGGCAAGAGCCGTGATTCGCGGTTCGGCGGAGGAAACGATGAGCGTGAGCAGACCCTCAATCAGCTACTGGCGGAGATGGACGGTTTTGACACTTCAAAGGGCCTGCTGATCCTGGCCGCGACCAACCGGCCGGAGATTCTGGATCCCGCACTCCTGAGGCCTGGACGCTTTGACCGGCGTGTCATCGTGGACCGCCCGGACCTGCGGGGACGTATTGACATCCTGAAAGTGCATGCCAAGAATGTGGCGCTGGATGAGACGGTGGACCTGGAGGCGATCGCCCTGGCCACGTCAGGCGCGGTAGGCTCGGATCTCGCCAATATGATCAATGAGGCGGCGATCCTTGCGGTCAAGAACGGGCGCAAGGCCGTTTCCCAGAAGGATCTGTACGAGTCCGTGGAGGTCGTTCTGGTCGGCAAGGAGAAAAAGGACAGGATCCTGAGCGCGCAGGAGCGCCGGATCGTTTCCTATCATGAAGTGGGCCATGCCCTGGTCAGTGCGCTGCAGAAGGATGCGGAGCCGGTGCAGAAGATCACCATCGTTCCCCGGACCATGGGGGCGTTGGGCTATGTCATGCAGGTGCCTGAGGAGGAGAAATACCTCAATACAAAAGCGGAGCTGGAGGCTATGCTGGTCGGACTCCTGGGCGGACGTGCCGCGGAGGAACTGGTTTTTGAGACCGTGACCACGGGAGCCGCCAACGATATTGAGAAGGCGACCAAGATCGCCCGTGCGATGATTACACAGTACGGTATGTCAAAGAAGTTTGGTCTGATGGGCCTGGCAACCGTCGAGGATCAGTACCTGAACGGCCGTGTGGTGCTCAACTGCGGAGACGATACCGCAACCGAGATCGACCACGAAGTCATGCTCCTGCTTGAGAAATCCTACGAGGAGTCAAAGCGCCTGATCGGTGCGCACAGGGAGTCTCTCGACAGGATTGCGGAGTATCTGATCCGTAAAGAGACCATAACCGGCAAGGAGTTTATGAAGATCTTCCATGCCGTAGAGCAGGGGATCCCGATCCCGGATAACCTGGACGATCTGAAGCTGCCGGAGAAGCCGCAGGAGGCGGAGAAAGACGGGCAGGCGGAGACGGCGGATCATGCGGAAGCGGCTGTGACACAGGAGCCGGAGAAAACTGCACAGGTTGAGACGGCGGATCATGTGGAAGCGGCTGTGACACAGGATCCGGAGAAAGCCGGACAGGTTGAGACGGCGGATCATGTGGAAGCCGCCGAGACACAGGAGCCGGAGAAAGCCGAGCAGGCGGAGACAGCAGATCATGCGGAACCGGCTGTGAAAGCTGAGGCGGAGTCAGATTCACAGATCGAGACTGCGGAGATGGAAACGGAGCAGCAGACCCTCGCAGGCGTCACTGAGCCGGAAACGGATACAGCAGGCACGGACACCACTGAGCCGGAGGCAGATGCAGCCGCCCCGGCCGTCACTGAGCCGGAGGCATCGCAGCCCATCCCGGAAGACGTCGGACAGGCCGACGAGGCAACAGAGACAGCCATCTGCACTGAAGAACTCCGCAACACCGCAGAAGCGGCAGAGACTGCCGCGCAGTCGGTCGACCAGCCGCTCGCGGAGGAGGATACCGACCCGCTGACTGACGGGGAAGAGCAGGCGCTGGATTCGCTTCTGCAGGCCTTTGCCCACGAAGACGATGAGTAAGGATCCGTAAAGGAAATAAACGCAGCAAAAGCAGAGAAAAGTACCACACAGGGGACGGTTCTCTGTGTGGGATACCGATGGGAATGATCAGACAAAAAGCAAATCATTCCCGCGGTATATGCAGCAGATCTGGATATGCGGAATCCCGTGTGTCAAGAGCCGCCGGTATGCCACACGGAGAACCGTCCCCTTTGTGGTACTGCCTGTCCGGAAAGGTCATAACTGTTCAGTCACAAGCTCCTTCACAGTTACGAGGCCAGGCGCAGGCTCCTTTCGTCGCATTGGAAGTGCGCCTCCCAAGGGACGCCTGCGGTGTGGCCTTGGCTGTTAAACTTTTTTCTCACGCACCTCGCAGTAAATGCGAGGTGCTGACTGAACAGTTGCGAAAGGTCATTAAAATATGTTCCAGATTGAAGAAGAACTGAAAAAACTGCCGGCTCACCCAGGCGTTTACATCATGCACGGGCAGCAGGATGAGATCATCTATGTCGGCAAGGCGGTCAGCCTCAAGAACCGTGTGCGCCAGTATTTCCAGAGCAGCCGCGGCAAGAGCGCCAAGATCATGCAGATGGTCAGCCAGATCACCCGCTTTGAATATATCCTGACGGATTCCGAACTGGAAGCCCTGGTGCTGGAGAACAATCTGATCAAGGAGCATTGCCCGAAGTACAACACGCTCCTGAAGGACGACAAGACTTATCCCTTCATAAAGGTGACGACCGGAGAAGCGTTCCCGCGCATTCTCTTCACGCGCCAGATGAAAAAGGACAAGGCCCGCTATTTCGGCCCCTATTCGAGCGCGGAGGCGGTCAAAAACGTGATCGAGCTGGTCCGGCGTCTGTACTGCATGCGCAACTGCAGCCGGGTTCTGCCCAGGGACATCGGCAAGGAGAGGGCCTGCCTGTATTATCACATGAACCAGTGCAACGCACCGTGCCAGGGGCTGATTTCCGAGGAAGCATACAAAGAAAACGTGGACAAGGTGATCCGCTTCCTGGATGGTGACGGCGCGCAGGCCATCCGTGAACTGGAGGAAAAGATGAAAGCGGCTTCCGAGGAGCTTTTGTTCGAAGACGCCGCCCGCTACAGGGACCTGATCGGAGATATTCGGCGCATCTGGGAGCGGCAGAAGATCACCTCCTACGGTGAAGAAGACCGGGACATCATTGCCCTGGCCATGGACGACAGCGAGGAGACCCTGTCCGAACAGGACGCGGTGGTCCAGGTTTTCTTTATGCGCGAAGGCAAGCTCATCGGGCGGGATCATTTCTTCCTGCGTGTGGGGAATGATGATACCCGCGCCACTGTCCTCTCCAGCTTTGTCCGGCAGTACTACGCCGGCACGCCTTTTATCCCGCGGCGGATCATTCTGCAGCAGGATGTGGAGGATCGTGAACTGATCGAGCAGTGGCTGGGTGAGAGAACGGGACGGCGGATCCGCATTGAAGTCCCGCAGAAGGGCGCCAAAGAAAAGCTGGTGGAAATGGCCAGGGAAAATGCCGAGGCCGTGCTGACCAAAGACAGGGAGCGGATCAAGCGGGAAGAAGGCCGTACCATCGGCGCCGTGAAGGAAGTGGAACAGTGGCTGGGCATGGACGGCCTGAGCCGCATGGAGGCGTACGATATTTCCAACATCAGCGGCTTTGAGTCCGTAGGCTCCATGGTTGTTTTTGAAAAGGGGAAACCCAAGAGAAGCGATTACCGGAAATTCCGGATCAAGTGGGTGGAAGGACCGAATGATTACGCGAGCATGGAGGAGGTTCTGACCCGCCGGTTTACCCATGACTCCGACAGTGAATTTGACAGCTTTGCCCGCAGGCCGGACCTGATCCTGATGGACGGCGGCCGCGGCCAGGTGAACATCTGTCTGGGTGTGCTGGAGAAACTCGGCCTCTCGATCCCGGTATGCGGCATGGTCAAGGACGACCATCACCGCACCCGGGGTCTGTACTTCAACAACGTGGAGATCCCGATCGACACCAGCTCGGAGGGCTTTCACCTGATCACGCGGATCCAGGACGAAGCCCACCGGTTTGCCATCGAATTCCACCGGTCGCTGCGCAGCAAGACCCAGGTGCATTCCATCCTGGACGATATTCCCGGGATCGGGGACACACGGCGCAAGGCGCTGCTGCGCAAGTTCAAGTCCGTGGAGATGATCCGGGATGCCTCGGAAGAAGAGCTGGCGGCAACCGAATCCATGAACGCCCGCAGCGCGGCGCAGGTCTACGCGTTTTTTCATACCTCGGAGTAGGCACCACATGGAGGAACGGAACCCAGCGAAGCGGCGTACCGGCAGCGGAATCCAACGAAGTGATGTGCCGGTGTCGGAACTAAGCGAGGCAGCGAACCAGGGTCGGATCTAAGCGAGATACAATACGTGGCGGTTTTAGCTGTGGAGTGATGTACAGGGGACGGTTTTCAGCAATATACCAGGCTGAAAACCGTCCCCTGCATGTTTCAGAATGCATTTAAGCGCGTATGGATACAGACTACACCGTGCATTACCCCTTCACATCATAGACCCATATCTCCACACCCCCGTCCACTCCATGGACCTCCGAGCG
>JAFWDX010000056.1 GCA_017515945.1 Blautia sp.
CACATTCATGTGAGTCAAGGAACCTGTCCCCCTGACTCATTCTTTGCAGAAAAGGCGAAGCGAGAATGAATATGAATAAAAAACCCCCTTACGTACCGAAGAAGATAGAGGTACGGGGAGCACGAGTACATAATCTTAAAAATCTGGATGTGGATATCCCACTCCATCAGATCGTCGGCATAGCGGGGGTATCCGGTTCCGGAAAGTCCTCCCTTGCGCTGGGCGTTCTTTACGCAGAGGGCTCCAGGAGATACCTGGAGTCCCTTTCAACGTATACCAGGAGAAGAATGACACAGGCGTCCAATGCTGCGGTCGACGACATACGCTATGTGCCGGCGGCCCTTGCGCTCCGGCAAAGACCCGGGGTACCCGGGATCAGGAGTACGTTCGGAACAATGACAGAGCTTTTGAACAGCCTGCGCCTTATGTTCTCGCGGTTGTCCCATTACACATGCCCGAACGGACATGTGCTGGAGCCGACGCTGGACTTTGCCGCGGAGAAGGAGGTGCGGTGCCCTGTCTGCCATGAGATCGTGCCGGTCATCGGAGCGGAGGATCTTGCATTCAACAGCGGAGGTGCCTGCAAATGCTGCGGCGGAACGGGGATGATCCGGACGGTCGATCGCAGCACACTGGTTCCGGATGAAAATCTGAGCATCGATGAGGGGGCGGTCGCTCCCTGGAACAGCCTCATGTGGTCGCTGATGACGGACGTCTGCCGCGCGATGGGCGTCCGGACGGATGTGCCCTTTAAGGAGCTGACGGAGAAAGAAAAAGAGATCGTTTATGACGGCCCGATGGAGAAGAAGCATATCTTTTACCGCCCGAAAAACAAGGAAAGCGTCAGTGCCGGCGAGATGGATTTTACTTATTACAGCGCAACGGCTACGGTCCTAAATGCCCTTAGCAAGGTAAAAGATGAATCCGGCATGAAGCGTGTAGACAAGTTCCTGAAGGAGGAGGTATGTCCGGATTGCGGCGGAACCAGGCTTTCTGAGCGCGCGAGAATGCTGAAGGTCAGGGACGTGTCCCTTGATCAGGTCTGCACACTGCCCTTATCGGAGCTGATCGAATGGGTCAATGGCGTCCCGGCATCTCTCCCGGCTGAGATGCGGCCGATGGCGGAAAGCATCTGTGACTCTTTTCATCATACCGCCAGGCGGCTGGTGGATCTGGGGCTGTCCTATCTTTCTCTTGACAGGGCGGCGTCTACGCTTTCCACAGGGGAACGGCAGCGGACCCAGCTTGCCCGGGCAGTGCGGAACAGGACGACAGGAGTGCTGTATGTGCTGGATGAGCCGTCGATCGGCCTGCACCCTTCCAACCTGGAAGGACTGACCGGTGTGATGGACGATCTGGTGGCGGACGGGAATTCCATCGTGCTGGTGGATCACGACACGCAGGTGCTTTCTCACGCGGACTGGCTGATCGAACTGGGACCGGAGGCAGGTGCAGGCGGAGGACGGATCATCGCGGAAGGGACCGTGAATGAGATCGTGGAAAATGAACATTCCATGATCGGGAAATTTCTGCTTCCCGGGAGCTATCGGGTTTTGAAGGAGAATGAGACAGGGGAAAAGCTGTTTGAGACAGGGGAAATACGGATGGAAACGGACGAGATCCATACCGTAAAACCGCTCTGCGTTACCTTCCCCAAAGGCAGGCTGTCCGTCGTAACCGGCGTTTCCGGATCGGGCAAGACGACGATGGTGCTGGAAAGCCTGATCCCCGCGCTGAAAGCCATGATCGAAGGGAAAACGATGCCCTCGCATGTGAAGACTGTTTCGGCAGCCGGTATCAGGCAGGTAAAGCTGATCGACGCAACGCCGATCGGGATCAATATCCGCTCTACAGTCGCCACTTATGCCAATGTGCATGATGAACTGCGAAAGGTGTACGCCAGATGCAAAGACGCGAAGGAGAAAGGCTATAAAGCCGGTGATTTCTCATATAATACCGGAAAGCTCCGGTGCCCGGTCTGCGATGGCACAGGATCCATCAGCCTGGACGTACAGTTCCTGCCGGATGTGGACATACCCTGTCCGGAATGCCGTGGATCCAGATATGCAAAAGAGGCGTATGCCATAAACAGAGTGCGCAGGGACGGAAAGGAGCTGTCTCTGCCGCGCATGATGGAGTGCAGCGTGGATGAAGCGCTGCCCTTATGTGACGACCTGAAAAATGTGCACAGCCGCCTGCAGGTCCTTCATGATCTTGGCCTGGGCTATCTGACATTGGGCGAAGAGACGCCGAGCCTGTCCGGAGGCGAGGCCCAAAGGCTGAAGCTGGCCAGTGAGATGGGGAAAGGACAGTCGGACACGATCTTTGTATTCGATGAGCCGACCATCGGTCTGCATCCCCTGGATGTGCAGACGCTGATAAACGTGTTCCGGCACCTGATCGGACAGGGGGCGACGGTGATCGTGATCGAGCACGACCTGGATGTGATCCGTAACGCTGATTACATCGTGGATATGGGGCCGGGCGGCGGCAGCGCGGGCGGACAGATCGTTGCAGCCGGTACGCCGGAGGATATAAGGAAAAACAGGCAAAGCGTGACAGGGCGTTATCTGTAACAAGGGGACGGTCCCTTTGTATGAAGGAAGGAAAACTATGAAAATATATGGACTTCAGAAGATGACCCTGTTGGACTACCCTGAACATGTGGGATGCACCGTTTTCCTGGGCGGCTGCGACCTCAGGTGTCCCTTCTGCCACAATTATGAGCTCGCACTGCGAAAGGTACCGCCGGTGATGGATGAGAATGAGTTTTTCTCTTTCCTGGAACGGCGAAAGGGCCTGGTGGACGCGGTGACGGTCAGCGGCGGCGAGCCGTGCCTGGACGCGGGACTGCCGGAACTGCTGCGCAGGATCCGCCAGATGGGCTACAAGGTAAAGCTGGACACCAACGGGATGCATCCGCAGCGGCTGGCGGAGGTGACAAAAGAGGGTCTCGTGGATTATGTGGCCATGGATATAAAAAACAGTCCGGAAAAATACGCGGTGACCTGCGGCCTGGAGGAGCTTGACCTTGACAGGATCCTTCAGAGTATCCGGATTCTGAAAAAGGGGGCAGTCGATTACGAATTTCGGACGACAGTCGTAAAGGAATTTCATTCGACGGATGATTTCCACAGGATCGGTGAACTCATCCAGGGGGCGGAAAAATATTTTCTGCAGATCTTTACGGATCGTGATACGGTTCCCTATGCAGGACTTCACGCACCGGTCCCGGAGGAAATGGCCGGATTTCTGGCGGTTTCGCGTCTGTACGTTCCCGCTGCCCGGATAAGGGGAGAAGAATGAATTGCCACACAATATATGGATGCAATAATAATCATTAATACCAGATATTGACATGGCTTCCGTTAAGTGATAGAGTATCACTTACCCCCAAACGATTCATATACCTGCCGGAACAGATGACGGGATCGCGCGATCCCGCGTATTAATAGATGTTCTGGTGTAACTGTTCAGTCAGCACCTCGCATTTACTGCGAGGTGCGTGGAGCAAAAGATGAACAGCCAAGGCCAGGCGCACTTCCAATGCGACGAAAGGAGCCTGCGCCTGGCCTCGTAACTGTGAAGGAGCTTGTGACTGAACAG
>JAFWDX010000502.1 GCA_017515945.1 Blautia sp.
CGTGTGAGTCAAGGAACCTGTCCCCCTGACTCACCCATGAACGCTGTTCACAGAATGTTTGGAGGGCCAGACCCCATTAGTCCATCAGTCCAGCAGAGCCGCTACCTTGTCTCTCTCAGAGAGGATCTTTTCAACCTGCGGCATGTAGTCTCTCTCCTCGCGGGCACGCAGCTGTTCGGTGATCTCAGTGACCGGACCGGTGAGATTATTCAGGGACAGGTTTCCCATAACACCTTTAAGCGCGTGTGCAGATTCAAAAGCCCTCTGCAGGTCCCCTTCCTGGATACTTTTTTTCAGATTGTCAAAGTTGGCATCCCTGATGCCGATCCCGATCAATCTGAAGTAGAAGGATTCATTCTTCATGCATCTTGCAAGGGCTACATCCGTGTCCGCTCCAAGCTCTTTGAGTGCATCGATCGTCAACATATAATCATCCTTTCCCTTCAGCCTGTTTTTTTTCTTTGATAAAACGGGTAAACTGATCTGCCGGAAGCGGTTTTGAAAAATACCAGCCCTGGATCACATCGCAGCCCTCTTCCCTGAGGAGGTCGCACTGCTCCTTTTCCTCTACGCCTTCGGCCACCACCCGCATGGACATATAATGAGCCAGTTTGATCACGGAACTGACCAGGTAACGGTTTTTTCTGCTCCTGCAGATATCCCTGACCAGCTTCATATCCATCTTGAGGATGTCTACCGGCAGAGATGTAAGCATCCCAAGCGAAGAATAACCGGAACCGAAGTCATCCATCTCAATGTGAAAACCGAGCTCCTGCAGGCTCATGATGGTATCGACAATATGTTTTTCATCTCCAACGTATGCGGTCTCAGTTACCTCCAGATAGAACTCATCATAACTCAGATCAAACTCTTTGAGGATCCCTGTCAGCTTGTCCACCAGACCGGGATCATAGAGATCGATCCTGGAAATATTGACGGATACCGGAATGCTGACCCCATACTCTTCCTTCCAGGCACTTACCTGGGCAGCGGCCTCTCTCCATACATGATAATCCACCTTCTGAATCAGGCCGTTCTTTTCAAAAAGCGGTATAAACGCGCCTGGGCTGATCATGCCCAGCTCCGGATGGTTCCAGCGGACCAGCGCCTCTGCGCTGCAGAGAATCGGCACGGGACCGGTGATGTCAAACTTTGGCTGGAAGTAAGCCTGCAGCTGTCTCTTCTCGATGGCTGACTCCACCTCTGAGATCATGCGCATGGAAAGGAGCGATTTTTGCTGCATGTCTTCATCATAAAATGCGACAGGACTGGTGTAAATATCCTTGACCGTGTCGCAGGCGCTCTTGGCCCGGTCGCATCGTCTCTCGATCTCTATGTCCTCGTCAGGCTTCATGAGACATACACCGATGCGCAGCCGGACACGCGCCTTGGGGAACTGTGTGTCCAGGCTCGTCTGAAGCCTGTCGCGCAGGCTGTTATAATCCTCCTGATGGGGCAGATAAATATAAAAGACATCACCGTCTGTGCGGCACTCGATCCCACCCTGATCCCCAAGATTCCGCCGGATCGCGGCAGCGGTCTCACGCAGCACGTTGTCTCCATAAACCCTGCCGTAGATCTCATTTACCAGATGGAATTTTTCAATATTGAGGACGACCACATCCATCAGCCGGCCGGGACTGTAATACTCCTGCTGCGTGACATACTCATAAAAATACTGTTTGGTATAAAGGCCTGTCAGCTGATCCCTCTCTGTAGACTGAATGATCCGCCTGTTCTCCGTCAGTTCAACCAGCCGGCGTACCCTGGCGAGGATCACCTTTTCATCGTCATAGGGCTTTTTGAGAAAATCCGAGGCGCCAAGATCGAGCGTTTCGACCTCCGAGCCCACCTCGGAAGTGAGAACGATCACTGGGATCATACAGAGCTTTTCATCATTGCGGCGTTGGCGCAGGAACTCCCGTCCATCCATCCTGGGCATCAGGATATCAAGCATGATACATGATATCCTGTTGGACTGCGCATGCAGGATCTCCATAGCCTCCAGACCGTCGCCGGCATACAGCACATCATATTCACTGTTCAGTATGTTTCCCAGCATCAGCCGATTTACGATCTCATCATCTACAATAAGCACCTGACGGCGCCTGTTTTCCATATCCTGGCTCATTATCTCCTGACTCCTCTTGTAAACTGAACACGAAAAATCAGATTATATAAATATTTTTCTGATACTACAGGATGAGTATACCTGCAAATCCCTGATTTGTCAATGAGCGACCGCGTGGGAGTCTGATGGGGTCATTTCTCCAGAGTGAACCAGAATTCCACACCATCGTCATGGTTTAATACACCGTATTCCTGTCCCATGCCTTCCATGATCGCCTTTACGATGGACAGGCCGATGCCGCTGCCGCCATATTCCCGGGTCCTGGCTTTGTCAACCTTATAAAATTTGGTCCAGAGGTTCGGGATGTCCTTTTCCGGAATCGGAGTACCGGTATTGAAGACAGAGACACGGACACGTTTTTCCTCCTCCTGTATGAGGATCCGGATGATCCGTTCACCGTCCAGATGATGGATCGCATTGGAAATATAATTTGTCACGACCTCTTCCGTTTTAAACTCATCCGCCCATACCGGCACGCTGTGATCCGTTTCAAACTCCACATGTGCGCCGCCCTGGGTGATCATGATATCCATGTTTGTCAGGACGCCGCGGATCAGCGCCGTCAGGTCAAAGCGTTCCATCACATATGCATCGGCGCCTGACTCCAGCTGATTAAGCGACAGCAGGCTCTTGACCAGCTTATTCATCCGGGCGGATTCATCCACGATCACGTCACAATAGAACTGCATGCTCTCCGGATCATCCGTGATCCCGTCCCGCAGGCCCTCTGCATATCCCTGGATCAGGGCGATCGGCGTCTTGAGTTCATGAGATACATTGTTAAGGAACTCCTTGCGCATGTCGTCGATGCGGATCTTGTCGGCAATGTCCTCCCGCAGGCGCAGGTTGGCTGATTTGAGTTCGGAGATGGTCTGCTCCAGCTGATCCGACATATGATTGAAATTCTCGCCAAGGATATCGATCTCATTGCCTGCATGACTGGAATACCGTGCGTCAAAATCCAGGCCGCTCATCCTTCGGGAAAGTTCCGTCAGTTCACTGATCGGACGTGTGATCCTGCCGGTGACGAGCCAGATCAGGAACCCGCTCAGCAGGATGATCCCCACTCCGACAAAAACGTAAAAAGTGTTGGAGATTGCCGCACTCTCCCTGATGCTGGCCAGGGGAGTCCGGATCAGGAAAAAGTACCCGGTGTCATATCGTCCCCAGCACTCCAGGTAATCCATCTCTGCGAACTGATCATGTACGAGCTGAACGAAATAATCCCCTGTTTTTTTCAGGACACGGCTGGATTCCCGGTCCGTATCAACGCCAAAGGCATAACCGAATATTTTACTCTTTAAGACAATGTCATTATCCGGCCAGCAGACAGTCGTGGCATTTTCCGGGTCCATCAGAACCCAGGAAAGATTCTGGCGTGAGCTTCCCTGCTGCAGGGAACTGGGATAAGGGACGGACAGGCTCTCCCCCTCATCCACCTCATCCTCGTACTGGATCATCGTATTGAAATCCAGCTGGTACAGCGTCTCACGGGCATCCAGCAGGACATCCGTCTTGCGGGTAATGTAATATTTCTCCAGAAAGATCTGGTTGATCACAGTAATACTCAGGATCGAAAGAAACATCAGTCCTATAAATGTCACTGTTATCTGGTTTTTCAATGAATCGGTTCTCATTTTGCGTACCGCTCCAACCATGTCTGCGGAGTCATCAGGTCCGTATAAAAGCCGTCGACTCCTTTGTTTATCCATTTGTATAAACCGTCAATGTCATTTACTGTGTAGACAAAGAGCTGCCTGCCCAGCGCGTGCACTCCCCGGGCAAGCTCCTCGGTCATCCGGTTCGTCTTGCAGGTGACGATCCGGATATCCGGCTTGTCGGCAATGACTGCCAGAACCTCGTCATCCGTCAGTTCTTTTTCCCTGTAAAGGGAAAAGATCAGAGCTTTCCACGGATAGACGCTTTTTACGATCTCATATTCCTCCGGATGGTAAAGCTGGGGAACGATCCTGTTTACGAGGGCCTCCCCGCCGATCTCCATGGCCATGTCCACGATCGTATGATAATTGGCCTCCAGCTCCGTCATCGTCCATTCGTAGCTCTTGATATCCAGCACCAGGATCAGATCCCTGTTCATATTTACAAGGCGGAGCACATCCTCCAGCAAAAGGGGCGTCCCTCCGTCCGGCGTCGGCATCTGGAGGAAATCATCCGCAGTCCGGATACCACCCAGCGTCTTCCAGTTGTGTATCGCACAAAAGATGCTGTCGGAAGAAAGCAGCAGATCCGTCTCGATCGCCCTGAAGCCATTTCTGTAACTGGCGCAAAGGGTCTCCAGCGAATTGACATACTCGACAGTCTCCCATAAGCCCTCCTCGTTTCTGACAATGCTGCCTCCGCCCGCATGCGCGATAAAGGGAACCTGCATGGCGGTCAGATCCTCTCCTGTCACCGGTGGGTGGACCGTCACATTATAGCCGACGGGATACGAGCGGGAGACGCTGATATCCAGCACCTGCTCGATGAACGTCCTCCGGACGTACAGCTTTTTAAGGGCAATGCTGAACGCATCCTCCTGCGTATAGACAAAATCGTCCTTGGTCACCGTCCGGTAGTCATGCTCTACGCGCAGCAGGGTGTCGCTCTGCGTATCCCCGTAGCAGACAGCCGCGTCCTGCGTGGAGACCGGGACGTAACCTGCCTTTCTCATAACGGTATGCATCGGCACATAACCGGTCTTGTACATATTGCTGTCAGTAAAGAACCAGAGCAGCGCAGCTCCGATCAGGATACCGCCGCCAAGGGCGGCCAGAATGTATGTGAACAGAAAGCCTTTTCTTCTTTTTTTCATTTTTGTTCCCCTGTGTGTGCGTCGGTTGATTTCAGCATTATTTTATCACCTTGTGAAGGTTTGTGCCATGGTTTTTGTCTGAAGATGAGTCAGGGAAAATGGGGTCAGGCCCTCCAAACATTCTGTGAACAGCGTTCATGGGTGAGTCAGGGGGCGGGTTCAATGAGTCAGAGGGGACAGGTTCCTTGACTCGCAC
>JAFWDX010000503.1 GCA_017515945.1 Blautia sp.
ATGAGTCAGGGAACCTGTCCCCGTGACTCATCAGCTCACTGCCTCGTCCTCGACACTCAACGGCCTGTCCTGCCCGCTGACCACATCATACTTTTTAAGGAAATCGTCATACAGTTTCTGGTATTCCTGTTGTGTAAGTTCCCTTGCCTTGACTGAATGCATGTGGAAATCCGGATTTTCCTCAAATTCTCTCCGGACAGCCCCGGTTATGGCCACACAGTGAGAGGCGATCCGCTCAAAGCTGTTGAGCAGCTCATTAAAGACCGCGCCCTGCTGCATATCGCATTCGCCGCGGCTCAGGCGCCCGATATGACGGTTTTTGAGGATCTCGCACAGATAAGTGATGGCTGCGGCCAGCGGCTTCATGGTCATTGCCGTGCCCAGGTCGCTTTCCTGGTAGGACCTTACAGTGCTGTTTACCATCTCTCTTTCCGCCTCTATGATCACATTCAGGTCTTTCATGCCTTCATCAGACAGATGGATATTTTCCTCCTGGGTCTGTTTCATCACCCTGGCGATGTTGGACGCATAATCTCCGATCCTCTCGAGATCACCGATCACCCGCAGATCCATGACAGCCTGTCTGGTCTGTTGGGATGTCATCTGCTGTTTGCTGAGCCTGATCAGATAATCTCCGATCTTTGATTCGTATTTGTCTATGAGATTTTCCTTTCTCTGGACTTTCTCATATTTTTTATCCGAATACTCATGGATGAGGTTCAGGGATCGTCCGACATTTTTGCGTACTTTTCTGGACATCCCGACGATCACGCGGCTGCTCTGTCCCAATGCGAGGGCCGGAAGTGTCAGCAGACGCTCTTCGAGCAAATCGAAGTCCGCATTGTCCTCCAGATCCTCCAGATCCTCCTGGGAATCACGCACGATCGCCAGCACAAGCTGTTCAACCTTCCCGATAAACGGAAACAGCGCGATGGCCGTAATGATACGATATGCAGAGTTCACCGCGGCAATGATCACAGGGTTGACGGATACATTCATAAAGGAAAAATGCATGACCGCTTTAGCCGCATAAAAAACGCCTCCGCAAAGGATCATACCGATCAGATTGACGAACAGATACACCAGAGCCGTGCGTTTTCCGTTTTTATTCGCGCCGATGGCAGAAAGCATGACCGGGCAGGCCGCGCCGACACCGATACCCAGAATGATCGGATAAGCCGCGGCAAAGCTCAGCGCCCCCGTCACGGAAAGAGCCTGCAGTACACCGATGGCAGCCGAAGCGCTCTGGAGGATCGCTGTCATGACAATACCCACCAGCATGCCGAGTACCGGATTGGAAAACATCGTCATCGCTTCCATGAATACCGGGCTCTGCTTGAGCGGAGAAACCGCTCCGCTCATCATCTGCATACCCACCATCAGGATCGCGAAGCCCATCATGATGTTGCCGATATTTTTCTGTACCGAACGCTTCGAGAGCATCCGCAGCAGGATTCCGGCGATCGCGGCAACTGCGCTGATGGTCGCCGAGGAAAACAGACTGGCAATACCCGCTGAACCGCCGATATAGGACAGGCACAGCACCCAGCCTGTGATACTGGTACCGATGTTCGCGCCCATGACGATACCGATCGCCTGATGCAGCTTCATCATGCCGGAGTTGACAAAGCCTATCACCATGACTGTGGTCGCAGAGGACGACTGGATCACGGAAGTAACACCTGCTCCCAGCAGCACGCCCTTGACGGGATTGTTCGTCATACGGTAAAGAAAGGTTTCCAACTGGTTCCCCGCGACGCTTTTGAGCCCGTCACCCATCAGTTGCATACCATATAAAAACAGGGCTACGCCGCACAAAAGCGCAAGGATCATCGTAACAATATTCATTTTTTATACCCCTCTGTCTCTTTTTATACATAAAAAAAGCAGTTCCTGCCAATGCTACCATCTGATAAAGCCCATGTCAAGGAATGAAGCCCTATGTTTTTATAATGAACATACGGTAAGATACTATTCACAGTCTGACTGAAACGGGATGAGATCTGGCTTTCCGGCAGGTAAATGGGGTCAGGCCCTCCAAACTGCATACAACCTTGACGATTCCGGCATGGTACACTATTATTTATGAAGAACAATTGTAACTGGAATTATATCCCCCGTATCCCTGACTTACGAAAGGTGCACGACATGAAGCTATCCGAAAAAATCCTGTCTTTCGCTGAAACAAAGGCCGCTCTTGGTCTGCTGTCCGCGTATCTGCTTTTTATTTCCATACTGGAAGTCCTTGCCTTTACCAGACAGGGAGTCTTTTCCATGATCGCCTCCCGCCTCTGGCTCGGAACAGGCATATTCCTGCTGGCCGTCTTTCTGGTATCTTTCATCCTGCAGGCCGTCTCGGATTTCAGCGGCGCACACACAGGAGAAATGCTCTGTTTCCTGCTGTTGACCGGTATCCTGCTGGCCTGCCTGAACAATCTGCAGATCTCCGATATCAATCCGGACGCAGCCACACAGCTGGCCGCCGGGCTTGACGCACTGGAAGAACCGGACTGGAATTATACCGGCAACGCATTTCTTGGATATCCCAGCCGGCAATATGTGCTGGCCGCGCTGCCCTCGCTCCTTTTCGGCAGATCTGTTTTTTCCATGCATTTGGGCTTTGCCATTCCATTTCTGGTCAGCCTGGGCCTCCTTTTTCTCGAACTGCGTGCCTGGATGCGGGAATGCGGATCAAAGG
>JAFWDX010000504.1 GCA_017515945.1 Blautia sp.
CAGGTTCCTTGACTCACACGCATGTGCGAGTCAAGGAACCTGTCCCCATGACTCGCCCATGAACGCTGTTCACAGAATGTTTGGAGGGCCTGACCCCGTTTACCTTGACTCATTTCTCACAGAATGTGCGGAGTGCCCGCCCTCAGATTTGGTTTAAATTGACGGTAGCAATGCCTGCCACTATCCTGTATAATATAGCGGAACTGCTGAATTGTGGGTAACTGTGAAGGAGCTTGTGACTGAACAGTTACAATTGCGGGAAAAACATATGGAACAGGAGAATAGATATGGCAAAAGAATGCAGTAATACGTCATGCGACAAATCGAGCTGTGAAGGATGTCCTTCCAGATCAAAGCAGGGCGAAGAGACAGATTTTCGTGTCCCTGTCAACGCGCTTTCCAAAATCGGTCATGTGATCGGTGTGGTCAGCGGCAAGGGTGGAGTAGGAAAATCGCTGGTGACCGCATCCCTGGCCAACCGGATGGCTGCCAAAGGATTCAAGGTTGGGATCCTTGACGCAGATATCACCGGACCTTCCATTCCAAGGATGTATGGGCTGGAGGGAGCTGCAATGGCTTCGGAGGACGGGATCATTCCCATGGAAACAGCAAATGGGATCAAGGTCATTTCCATTAATCTGCTGCTCCCGACACAGGATACACCTGTGGTATGGAGGGGTCCGATCCTTGCCAATATGGTCAAACAGTTCTGGTCAGACGTGATCTGGTCCGAACTGGACTATCTCTTTGTGGATATGCCGCCAGGCACGGGAGATGTACCGCTGACTGTTTTCCAGTCTCTGCCGGTGGATGGCGTGGTCATTGTGACGTCGCCTCAGGATCTGGTCCGCATGATCGTAAAAAAAGCGTACAATATGGCTCAGATGATGAACATTCCGGTACTCGGCCTCGTCGAGAACTACAGCTATCTGCGCTGTCCGGACTGCGGCAAAGTGATCTCCATCTTTGGAGAAAGTCATATTGACGACGTTTCTGCTGAACTCGGCGTGCCTGTGATCGGACGGATTCCTGTCGATCCGGATCTGGCCGCCTGTGTGGATGCCGGAGATTTTGCTTCCTGGGTACCGGATTATATTGATCAGGCCGATGCAGTAATTCCTGTAAAGAACTGAAGTCACTGTTCGGTCAACACCTCGCATTTGCTGCAAGGTGTGTGGTACAAAAGCATAACAGCCAAAGCCCCAGGCGCACTTCTAATGTGACGAAAGGAGCCTGCGCCTGGCTTCTTAACTGTGAAGGAGCTTGTGACTGAGCAGTTAAGAACTGAACAGTTACGGGGAAACAATTGGATTTATGATCGGTTACACATTTTTACGCTTCACTTCAGAAAGGAGCGCATCAGATGAGCACTGTCAGAAGAGTTTACGTTGAGAAAAGACCGCCTTTTGCGGGAAAGGCACGGGAGCTGGAACATGAACTCCGCAGCTATCTGGGTATCGGGCAGATCCGCAGGGTACGTGTCCTGATCCGTTATGATGTGGAAAATATCTCAGACGCGGTCTTTGAGACTGCATGCCGGACTGTTTTTTCGGAACCGCCTGTAGATGAACTTTATCTGGAAAAATTTCCGGTATCGGAAGAGGCCTTTGTTTTTTCAGTGGAATTCCTGCCGGGACAGTTTGATCAGAGAGCAGATTCAGCTGTCCAATGTGTGCGTTTCCTGAATGAGGATGAAGACCCGGAGATCCGGTCCGCTGTTACCTACGTGATCGAAGGGGAATTGAACGAAGAGGAAAAAGAGGCCATCCGTCGTCACTGCATCAATCCGGTCGATTCACGCGAGACCGCGCCGGGTAAGCCGGAGACCCTGATACAGAACTATCCTGAACCCGAAGACGTGGCATGCTTTGAAGGCTTTACCGTCATGGACAGTCAGGCTTTTGAGAATCTCTACAATTCCCTGGGTCTGGCGATGACACTGCGCGATTTTGAGCATATCCGGCGTTATTTTGCCGAAGAGGAGAAAAGAGATCCTACGGTTACAGAAATCCGTGTGCTGGATACATACTGGTCTGACCACTGCCGTCACACCACTTTCTCAACAGAGCTCAGGAATGTGATCTTCTCAGACGGAGACTATCGGGCTCCCATCGAAGGCGCATGGCGACGGTATCTTTCCGACAGAGAGGCGCTGTACGCCGGCCGGAGCGATAAGTTTGTCTGCCTGATGGATCTGGCTCTCCTGGCTATGAAAAAGCTCAAGGCTGAGGGCAAACTGACAGATCAGGAGGAGTCGGACGAGATCAATGCCTGCAGCATCGTGGTTCCGGTAGATGTGGACGGGGCAGAAGAAGAGTGGCTCATCAATTTTAAGAATGAGACCCATAATCACCCCACAGAGATCGAACCATTCGGCGGAGCGGCTACCTGCCTGGGCGGGGCTATCCGCGATCCGCTGTCGGGGAGAACCTATGTGTATCAGGCCATGCGTGTCACCGGCGCGGCGGATCCGACTGTCCCGGTAAAGGACACACTCAAGGGTAAGCTTCCGCAGAAAAAACTGGTCCGTGAGGCCGCACATGGCTACAGCTCCTATGGAAACCAGATCGGCCTGGCTACCGGTTATGTAAAGGAGATCTACCATCCGGATTACGTTGCCAAACGCATGGAGATCGGCGCTGTGATGGGCGCTGCTCCGCGCAGAGCTGTCATCAGGGAAAATTCGGATCCCGGAGATGTGATCATCCTTCTCGGGGGCCGGACGGGCAGAGACGGGATCGGCGGAGCTACCGGCTCATCCAAGGTTCATACGGAGGCTTCAATCGAGAAATGCGGCGCGGAGGTGCAAAAGGGTAATGCGCCTACCGAACGTAAGATCCAGCGTATGTTCCGCAGGGAAGAGGTCAGCCGGATCATCAAGAAATGCAATGACTTCGGAGCAGGCGGTGTGTCTGTCGCGATCGGTGAACTTGCCGCAGGCCTGAGAGTGGATCTGGATAAGGTTCCGCTCAAGTACGCCGGTCTGGACGGGACGGAGATCGCGATCTCAGAGTCGCAGGAGCGCATGGCTGTGGTAGTGGATCCTTCTGATACAGAGCGCTTCCTTGCCTATGCCGCCGAAGAAAACCTTGAAGCGGTTCCGGTCGCAGTAGTGACCCGCGAGCCCAGGCTGGTTCTGGTATGGAGAGGAAGAGAGATCGTAAACCTTTCCAGAGCCTTCCTGGATACCAATGGCGCACATCAGGAGACGGATGTGTCAGTAGAGATTCCCTCCAGGGAGGGCAGTCCGCTCCGCGCCAGAGAAGATGTGCCTGATGTCCGTGGCCGCTGGCTTCAGATGCTCGGCGACCTGAACGTATGCTCGCAGAAGGGGCTGGTGGAAATGTTCGACAGTTCCATCGGTGCCGGCAGTGTGCTGATGCCCTATGGCGGCAGGAACCAGCTCACCCAGACGCAGGTGATGGCAGCCAAGGTTCCCGTCGCGAATGGTGTGACCCATACGGCAACCATGATGAGCTATGGGTTTGACCCGTACCTGTCTTCATGGAGCCCGTTCCACGGAGCAGCTTATGCCGTGACAGAGTCTGTAGCCAGGATCGTGGCAGCAGGCGGTGACCCCGGCCGGATTCGATTCACCTTCCAGGAGTATTTCCGTCGGATGACAGAGGATCCGTCCAGATGGAGCCAGCCGCTGTGCGCCCTGCTGGGAGCCTATGAAGCACAGTTGGGCTTTGGCCTGCCCTCCATCGGTGGCAAGGACAGCATGAGCGGCACATTCAGCCATATCGATGTGCCTCCGACATTGGTATCCTTTGCGGTTGACATCGCACGGACAGAGGATATCCTGACGCCTGAGCTTAAAAAACCGGGCAGCAGGCTGGTCTGGGTGCGGCTGCCGCGGGATGCGTATGACCTGCCGGATTATCCTGCGGCCATGGAGCTTTATACCCGTGTGGGTCAGGATATGAAGGCGGGCAGGATCCTTTCCGCCTATGCCCTTGACAGGCACGGACTTGCTTCAGCCGTGAGCCAGATGGCCTTCGGTAACGGGCTTGGCATAAAGATCGAGCATAATCTGGATCCGCGGGATTTCTTTGCGCCGGGATTCGGCGATCTGGTGATGGAGGTTGCAGACGGACAGGTGGGCAATCTGGCCTGCACATACACATATATCGGAGAAGTGCTTTCCGAACCGGTCTTTACATACAGTGATGTCCGGATCAGCCTGAATGAAGCGGTTGAGGCGTGGAAGGCTCCGTTGGAAAAGGTTTTCCGGACGGTATCCACAGAGAAACCCGTTTTTGCCGATCTTAAACCGGAAGTGCCTGAAAAATGCCGGGACAGTGCGGATGACAGTCTGTACAGGGCACAGCATGTGTATGTTTCCCGTGAGAAGAATCCGAAACCCACGGTGTTCATACCTGTTTTCCCGGGTACGAACTGCGAATATGACAGCGCGAGGGCGTTTGAGAGGGCTGGAGCCAGAGCGGATGTACATGTGTTCCGCAATCAAAATGCGTCCGATATACGGGACTCTGTGGAATGCTTTGAAAAAGCAATCAGTCAGGCTCAGATGATCATGTTCCCGGGCGGCTTCAGCGCGGGTGATGAACCGGATGGGTCCGCCAAGTTTTTTGCCACCGCTTTTCGTAATGAGAGGCTGAAGGAAGCCGTGGAAAAACTGGTGAATGAGCGCGATGGGCTGGTGCTCGGGATCTGCAACGGGTTCCAGGCATTGATCAAGCTGGGACTGGTGCCATATGGCCGGATTGTTGGACAGGAGGAAGATTCGCCTACTCTGACCTTCAATACGCTGGGCAGACATATCTCGCGCATGGTTTACACCAAAGTCGTGTCCAATAAATCACCCTGGCTCGCACTCGCAGACCTGGGTGGCGTTTATTGCAACCCTGCTTCCCACGGAGAGGGAAGATTCGTCGCGAGCGAGGAGTGGATCCGTCTGCTGGCTGAGAAGGGACAGATCGCTACACGATATGCGGATCCGGATGGCCGGATCCTGCCGGATGAAGAATGGAATGTAAACGGCTCTTATTATAATATTGAAGGGATCACTTCGCCGGACGGGCGTATACTGGGCAAGATGGCCCATTGCGAACGCCGTGCCGGTTCGGTGGCTGTGAACATCTATGGCCAGCAGGATATAAAGATATTTGAATCCGGAGTCGCATATTTCAGATGAGGATATATTGTGGCTGAACAGCTGCGATGAGATGGGCTGCAGCGGATATGGATGATATACTAGAGGGTCTTAATACGTGGAATGCTTTGCTTCCACGTATTTAGAGCCTCTGCATATACCGCGCGGAAAAAAAGTGCATTTTCCATTTGTTTGATTGCGCCAGTATAAAGGAGGAGAGAACGGTGTATCTGTCTGATCTGCATACACACACGATCGCCAGCGGACATGGCACGGACTGTACCGTCAATGACATGGCACGTGAGGCTTCACGCCGCGGGCTGCAGGTGCTGGGCATTACAGACCATGGCCCTGCTACGTTGACGGCAGGTACACCTTCTTACTTCCGCAGTCTGGCTGTTTCACCTCACCGGCGGTTCGGCATTACACTCTTGTATGGCGCAGAGTGCAGCATTCTGAATAATAATGGTGACCTGGACCTGGAAGATGAGATACTGGAACTGATGGACTATTGCATCGTGAGCTTTCACAGACCGGTTTTTCTTCCTAAAAGTGAGAAGGAAAATACACAGGCGGCGGTCCGGGCGCTCCATCACCCGGGTGTAAAGATCCTGGGACACATGGATGATACCCGATACAGGCTGGACTATTTCAGCCTGCTCTCAGAGGCCAGGGAGGCAGGAGTGGTACCGGAGATCAATGAAGCTTCGCTCAGGCCTGACGGGTATCGGGGCGATACCACTGCGAATTGTATGGAAATCCTGAAATGCTGCCGCCGCCTGGAGCTGCCGGTCATCCTCTCCAGTGACAGCCATGGGACTGACCGGATCGGGGACTTTACTCATGCTGAAGCCATGGTGCACAATGCGCTGTTTCCTGAAGGTCTGATCCTTAATAACCTGCTGCCTGAGATCATTGCCCGTTTTGGCGCATCATTTCCGCGATCTGAGGATATTTGCCGGTCACGTAATCATAGGAAGCCCGATGATGCGGCAGAAGGCATGCTGAGCAGTCTTTAAATCCTTTTTCATTATAGCGGAAGTTCCCTCCGCATTTTTTACCCAGTGCATAGAGGGGGCAATAACAGAACAGGCAGTTAAAATCATTCGGATCCGCGCCCGGATGACAGGGAAAATATTCACATTGCGTGTGACTGAAATAAGTGAATGCTCTTTTTTCAGATTTCGATTTGTTTATAGAAGCCATGCTTACTCCTTCCGGATGTACTCAGGGGACGGTCCTTTTGTGTCAGAAACACAAAAGGACCGTCCCCTTGTGTTCCCGAGAGTATAGCAGATCATATGGAGGTTGTCAAAATGGAGAACGTGATGGACTGCCCTCTTTTGACCTGTGTCAAGGATTGTGTCAAAGAATTTAATGAATAAAATCCTCATTTCTATTTGACAATTAGTATGAGTGATATTATGATTCGGTATGCTTCAAATAACAAATCATAAAAAGGAGAGAGCAAAATGGAAATCGTAATTTCTGTTTTTATCGGAGGCTGGATCTGCCTGGCCTCTGTGCTGGCGTATAAAAGATACGCGGCTGAGTTTGCTGCTGTCCTCAAGGAGGATAAGGACAGATGAACATTTATTTTATTGGAATGTGTATTTCGATGGCCATCTATATCCTGGTGAGCTATTTCGTAAGCCGCAGGATCAAGAGCGTAGATGATTATTTCGTGGCCGGGCGCAGGGCTCCTATGCTGCTGATCTCCGGATCTCTGGTTGCGTCTTATATCGGGACAGGTATGTTCATGGGCGACGCCCAGATGTATTATGAGGGCGTGTTCTCTGTTCTGATCATTGTCAATTCCATGGCAAGTGCCGGATATATCATCGGAGCGGTATTCTTTGGCCGCTATCTCAGAAGGTCCAAGGTTACGACGATTCCGGAATTTTTTGAGAAAAGATTCTGCTCGGCACATATGCGCAAACTCTCATCCGGGATCGCGGTCATTGTCATGACGGTTTACTGTGTGACAGTCGTCAAGGGCATCTCTACTTTGATGAGCGCGGTTACCGGAGTTGATCCTTTCATCTGCGCCGTGATCGCAATGTCTGTATTTACGCTTATTACAGTAATGGCCGGTTCCTCAGGCGTCCTGATCACAGATACCATGATGGCGACCCTTTTCACAGTCATCACCCTGGTATGCTGCATCCTCATCGCGCAGAAGGCCGGAGGCTGGAATGATGCGGTTAAGACGATCGTCGGGACGAGCGGTATGGAGCACTACCTTTCCTGGGAAGGGCAGCCTGGTCTGATTATGAACAACGGCCGGGATAATATGATCTGGGCTTTGACAAACGGCATCGTGTGGATGTCTGTGACGATGGTCAGCCCATGGCAGACCAGCCGTTATATGATGGCGAAGGACGAAAATGTCGTCGTCCGCTCTTCAGTGCCTGCTGCTATTGGCATCTTCATCATCAATATCGTTGTCGGCATGACGGCCATGACAGTCAATGTATGGCATCCGGAGCTGTCTGATACATCAAGAGTATTGATCTGGGCGGCCATGAATATCCTGCCTGGCGTGCTCGGCGTACTGCTGCTTACAGGTGTGTTGTCTGCAGGTATTTCATCCGCAACGACCTTCCTTTCACTGATCGGAACCTTTGTCACGAACGACCTGGCAGGCAAAAAGTCCAAAAACCCGATCCGTACAGGCAGGATCGTCATGATCATTGCTTCCCTGATCGTACTGCTCTACAATCGTTTCGGCCCTCCAGGACTGTTCTGGATCATGTATATGGGCGGAACCACGATCTGCAGCGCGTATATGCCTGTGACTATGGGCAGCATCCTCAGCAAGAGACTGACGAAAGCCGGTGCGTATGCAGGTATGCTTTGCGGTTTTGTCAGCTGCTTCGGGATCCAGGTGGCAAAAGCCATCATCGGTTTTTCGCTTCCGATCTGGCTGGATCCCAGCATCATCGGCTTTGTCTTCAGTGTAGCCGGTATGGTGCTCGTTTCCGCAGTTACAAAGGTTACGCCGGAAGAGACCCAGGCCCGTGCCCGTCTCTTTGAGATCCCGGAGAACGAAAAGAATCCCCGGGAGGTACGTAAGACTCTCGGCTGGATCCGCCTTTCTATGGCATCCGGTGTCTTGATGGCTGTTGTGCTTGTTCTCGTTTGGGTTGTACCCTACATGAGCGCAAAATAAAACTTATCAGATAAAAAGCCGCGGTGACCGCATTTCGGGCTTATGCCCGAAATGCGGTCACCGCCTTTTTTAAGCCTGAAAAAATACAGTGGATAAAAACATCGATTCATGCTATGCTGTAATATACCAGTGGGTCTGAATACGTGGAATACTCTGTTTTCACGTATTCAGAGCCTCTGCCTATACCGCGCGGAAAATCAGGTATATTTTCCATTTATTTGATCGCGCGGGTATAGTATTTTTCGCGGGTATATAAAATATTTGAAAATTCAGTAACTGTTCAGCCAGCTCCTCGCATTTACTGTGACACCGCAGACGCGTGGAACAAAAGCTGAACCGCCAGGGCCACACCGAAGGCGTCCCTTGGAAGGCACACTTCCATGCGACGAAAGGTACCTGCGCTGAGGAGTATCAATGAAACGAAGGGCAAGTTTTTTTAAGAGTTTACGTTTCCGGATCCTGGTTATCCTGATCCTGCTGGGGATCCTCCCCTGCATTCTGGCACCCCATATCGTGATCCGGGCTTACGAGGACAGAGCTGTACAGATCCGGCAGCAGGACGTAAGGGGCTACTTTGAGCCTGTAGCTGCGATGCTGATCAAAGAGAGATACCTGACGGACCAGGATAATGACCAGGTGGCCGCGCAGCTTGAACTGGCTGCGGTTCTGTACCAGGGCCGTGTGATCGTGGCGGATGCGGATTTCCGGATCATTCATGACACGTTCGGCGTGGATATGGACAGATATATCCTTTCGCCGCTCCTGATCCGATGCTTCAGAGGAGAGGATGCATACAGGTATGATCCGGATGACAGGATCATTGATGTGGCTGTGCCGATCATCAGTCCGGATGTGGAAGAGATCCAGGGCGCGATCCTGATCACGATTTCGACTACCGGGATCTCCACAACGATGGCGGAGCTGGAGAAAAGGGAGATCCTTATTACAGGTATCGTCGGGGCTCTGGTCATACTGCTGGCCTATTTCCTCTCAACGATCCTCGTCAAGCCGTTTGCCAGGGTGACAAAGGCGATTGAGGATCTGACGGACGGATACCAGGATGAGGAGATCTCTGTACAGGATTACACGGAGACAGCCCTGATCACGGATGCCTTCAACAAGATGCTCGCCAGGATGAAGGTGCTTGATGAGTCGCGCAATGAATTTGTTTCCAACGTCTCCCATGAGCTCAAGACGCCGATGACCTCCATGAAGGTGCTGGCGGATTCCCTGGTGGGCCAGGAAAATGTGCCTGAGGAGCTGTACCAGGATTTCCTGCAGGATATCACAAAAGAGATCGACAGAGAAAACAAGATCATATCTGATCTGCTCAGTCTGGTCAGGCTGGACAAAAAAGCTGCGGACCTGACGATCGAGCATGTCAATGTAAACGGACTCGTAGAGGAGATCCTCAAACGGCTTAAACCGATCGCGGCTCTTCGGAGCATTGATCTTTTCCTCGAAAGTTTCCGTCCTGTGGAAGCGGATCTCGATGTGATCAAGTTTTCGTCGGCCATCAGCAATCTGGTGGAAAACGGGATCAAATACAATGTGGATGATGGCTGGGTCAGAGTAAAGATCGATGCCGACCACCAGTTCCTTTATATTGACGTTTCCGACTCCGGGATGGGCATCCCTGCGGATTCTGTCGGAAAGATCTTTGAGAGATTCTACAGGGTAGACAAGTCTCATTCCAAGGAGATCGGCGGGACGGGCCTGGGGCTGGCCATCACACGCAGCGCCATTTCCGCCCACAGGGGTACAGTCACCGTGGAAAGCACGGAGGGCGAGGGCACGACATTTCACGTGAAGCTCCCGCTGAAATATATACCGGTTTCCCGTCAGCAATAAAAAGGATAGCTGTGAAGGAGCTTGTGACTGAACAGTTACAAAGAAACTTAACGATTGACAGTTACCCGAAAAAATGAAAAGAGAGGAGAACCATATGATCAAACGCCCCCTCTGCGCGGCGTGCCTGATCCTGATGGCAGCTCTGTGTCTGCTTGATCTGGCAGGA
The DNA here is from genome assembly GCA_017515945.1 of Blautia sp. Taxonomy (GTDB): domain Bacteria; phylum Bacillota; class Clostridia; order Lachnospirales; family Lachnospiraceae; genus Blautia_A. Next base: position 10,309 of record JAFWDX010000504.1, read on the forward strand.
TTGCCCCTTGTACGGGGCAATCCTCTGCCGCAGGCGGTACAGTCACAGATCGCTGCCGACCCACAGCAGACGGTTCAGGGTGAGAGCCTGCGCTGTACCCGTACAGAGAACGGGACATCCCTTATAGTCAGAAATGCCAGTCTGATCATTCGATCAAAAAAAATTCCCATTCGAAATTTACGTGTTTTTTTATCCGGGACGGAAACGGTACCAGCCGGAGCTTTTGTGCTGCTTTCCGGTACGCTTGAACGGGTGCCGGAGATTTCCAATCCGGGTGAGTTTGACAGCAGACAGTACTATGCCTGCGAGCATATTTATTATTATCTGAATAAAGCAGTGATCCTGAAACAGACCAGCTCCCATTCCGGCTTCAGAGAATTTTTCTGCCGACTGAGAGAGGACTGCGCCGCCTTTTTTGAAACAGCAGCCGGCACAGATGCAGGGGTTTTTAACGCTATCCTGCTGGGTGACAGGTCAGGATTGGATGCAGAACTCAAAATGCGCTTTCAGATGGCCGGTATCATCCATATACTGGCCATCTCCGGGATGCACATAGGCATTCTGGGCATGGGGCTCTACAGGCTCCTCCACAGAGCGGGCTTTGGCGTTCCTTTTTCATATCTGATCTGCATGGTCGTCATGCTTTTTTATGGGTTCATGACCGGAGAGAGCGTTTCTGCGATCCGCGCGTTATGCATGTTTATCGTGGCGGGAGGCGCCAGGATCACAGGCAGAGTGTACGACCTGCTGACTGCGCTGGGTCTGTCGGCGATCCTGATCCTGATGGAAAGCCCCGCATATCTTTACAGCAGCTCCTTTCTGCTCTCTTTTGCAGCCGTGCTGGGGATCGGTGTGGCAGGTCCTGTGCTGCTGCACGAGACGGACCGGCTCCTGGAACACGCAGGCTGTAAAAAGGGAAGCCGGATCCGGGAAATCTGTCATCTCCTTGCCGGGTCTCTGGCTGTACAGTTGACCACGCTGCCTGTCATGCTCTGGTTTTACGGGGAGATCTCACTGTGCGGTCTGTGGCTCAATCTGATCGTGCTGCCGACGGCAGGTATCGCGGCGGCCAGCGGGATTGCGGCTCTCCTGCCCGGAGGTGCCTTGTCTGTGTACTGCCCGGCGGCAGGCAGACTGCTGGGCCGTCTGCTGATCGCTCCGGGAAGAGTGCTGCTGCGCGTGTATGACACGATGTCCCGGTTCGCCGTTGCGCTGCCGGGGGTAAGCTGGATCGGGGGCCGCCCAAAGGTATGGCAGATGGCGGTATATCTCGCATGTCTGACCGGATTTCTGCTGCTTCTGAAAAAAAAGTCCGACGACAGGCGAAAGGAGCCTGTGGCTGTGCGGGTTGCCGCGGCTTTGATCCTGACGGCAGGAATCGTCGTCATGGGTTTTCATGGAGATTCCCGGCTCCAGATTACCTGCCTGGATGTGGGGCAGGGAGATGGGATCGTGATCCGTACACCCGCAGGAAAGACTTATCTGATCGACGGCGGCAGTACAAATAAAAAAGAACTGGGGCGGTACCAGCTTATGCCCTATCTGAAATGTCAGGGGATTTCCTGCATAGACGGTGTTCTTTTGTCTCACTCTGATGAGGATCATATAAACGGAGTGATGGAAATGCTGTCCCTGCGAAGCCGCGGCCTGTGCAGCATAAAGATACGCAGGCTTTACCTGCCGGACTGGACGGAGAAAGACCGGATCTGGGCGGATGTGCTGGAGCTGGCAGATGCGGCAGGCACCGCGGTTTCTTATGTCCGTAAAGGCGACCGGATCATCAGTGGAGGTCTGGCTTTTGACGTTCTGGCACCTCTGCGAGGCAGCAGGGGTGAAAACGTCAATGAAGAGGGAATGGTCCTCGAGCTGGTCTATCACAGCTTTAAAGCGCTCTTTACAGGGGATATCGGCGAGGAAACGGAGGAAACGCTTTTGCCTGAGCTGGAGGA
>JAFWDX010000505.1 GCA_017515945.1 Blautia sp.
GGAACCTGTCCCCCTGACTCATTCAGGAACCTGACCCTTGACTCACCCCTGACTGACCCTTGACTCACCCCTGACTGACCCTGACTCATGTTATACATTTTTCTTGTAATAGACTTTAAATTGTGCGATAATATAAGCAGTTTTTCGAAGGAGGAAGCGTAATGAAAAAAAGCACCATCGTACGCAGCATCCTTGCCTGGGGCATATACATCATGTATATCGTATTTACCGCTCTGGCGATCCTGCGTGCTTACACATATCGGACAGAAGACGGACAGCTTGGTGCGGAGATCTTTCGCTACTTCACCAATGATTCCGCCATCCTCTGCGCTGTGACCTGCATCCCTGCCATGTTTTACATGCTGGTCCTCAAGGGAGGCCGTGCTGCCCGGATGCCTGCCTGGATCCTGATCCTGCGCTATATCGGGACGGTCTGTGTCACGCTGACGATGGGAACCGTACTGGCATATCTCGGACCGCTCTATGGTTACGAATACATGTTTGCAGGAGAGGATCTGTTTCTGCACCTCGTCGGTCCTGTCCTGATGATTTTTACCTTCATCTTTCTGGAGAGTGACCGGCCGCTCCTGCGCAAGTATACGTGGACAGCGTTGATCCCGATCCAGATCTACGCGATATATTACATCCATAATGTCCTGGTCATCAGCAAAAAGAAAGGCCGCTGGCCGGATTTTTATGCCTTCAACACCAATAACCGCTGGTATGTGAGCCTGCTCTTCATGCTGATCATCACCTATCTGATCGGTCTCATCCTGCGGGTCCTGCACAATACCATGTATCTCGCCAGACATCGCTCATAACTGTTCTTCTGTAACCGTTCAGTCATAGACACCCGCACAGTTACCTTTCATATAAAAACAACCCCGCTTATCCTTCGATCAGCGGGGTTGTTTTCAGTGACTGAAGCTTACCTGTATATTCCTTTTTGGCCAGTTCGTACTGGCGGTTGAATTTCTCATTTCTGCCTGAATGAAGCGCGGAGAAATAATCGTGCTCCTGCTCGGCCAGCTCCGGATTGATCCGGATGACTGTGGCTTTGCCGATATTGGAACAGACATCCGCGATCCGTTCGATCTCACCCAGCAGATTCATAAAGCTCGCGTCCGAATACACATTGCATTCGCCCTTTCCCATCCGGATGAGATGGTTTTCCTTCAGCGTTCCAACCAGATCAAACAGGACGTCTTCCAGCGGCTCTACACGCAGGGCGGCCTCCAGATTTCTTTTTTCGAATGCGATGGTTGCGTTTTCCAGAATCTGTTCAGTCAGCTCATATACAACACCGATCTCTGCGACCGCTGTCTGGGAAAAGCCTCCGCCTCCCTTGACAAGGGTACCGAGATTGTTTGCAATGTTCTCCGCACAGTCTCCCAGATGTTCGAACTCAGTGACCACTTTATAGTACTGATTGATGATCGAGATATGGTACGGATCCCTTACATGGGACAGCAGTTCCACGATATACTTACTGATCCGGTCCGTAAGCAGGTCGATCTCTTCTTCCTCTTTAAGGATCTCCTGATGCACTTTTTCATCATACGTACCGACCATGCCAAGAGCTTTCCCGATATTTTCCCTGGCTGCGCCGAATTCAAGCTGCAGTACATCGTAGCAGCCTCGCAGCGCCAGGGCAGGCGTTGCGAAGAACGCCGGGCTGAGAGCCTCGAGCCTCTCGATGTATTTGTCCTGCGGCTCCTTATCGTCCCGGATGATCCGACGGCTCTGCCTTTCATAAAAAGGCAGCAGCGGGAACAGGCAGAGCGCACAGCAGATATTAAAAATCGAGTTGGAATTGGCGATAATACCGGAATTGGCGCGACTGTTCCATAAATCGGTCAGGAAACCTATCCGATGCAGCAATGCCACCATGACCAGCACCAGAACCGTCTTGCCCAGATTATACAGGATATTTACGATTCCTATCCTGCGGGCATCCGCCTTCGCGCCGATCGAGCACACAATAGCCGTCGTCACGCAGTCGCCCAGATAAACGCCTACGATCACCGGATAAACCGCTTTGAACGTAAGTGCCCCGGAGGCTGAAAAAGCCTGCAGGATACCGATCGTCGCCGATGAGCTTTGCAGGACAAAAGCCACGCCGGCGCCTGTGGCATAGCCCAGGACCGGATTATCACCCAGCTGGGTAAAAAGCCTCTCAAACACTCCGGACTCTGTCAGCGTATTGACAGCGCCGGTCATATTCAGCAGACCGGAAAACAGGATACCGAAACCGATTGCGATATTCCCCAGTGCCTTTGAGCTCCTGACGGGATTTGTCATGATGATAATGATCCCGATAACCAGTGCGAGCGGCGCGAGCGACGAAGGCTGAAACAGTCTCAGCCATGACCCGGCCGATGCATCCATGTCCAGCAGCCGGATGATCTGTCCCGTGACCGTTGTACCGATGTTAGCCCCAACAAGGATCCCAAGGGACTGGTGGAGCGTGAGAATACCTGCTCCTACGAGACCGGAGGTGATCACGATCGTGGCCGTCGATGACTGAATGATCGCTGTGATCGCTGTTCCGAGCAGCAATGCCTTAAAAGGGTTGTTTGTAACATGCTCCATGGCGACCTTTAAAGTACCTGAAGCACTTTCCTTCAGGCCATCCCCCATCAGACGCATACCATATAAAAACATGGCAAGGCCGCCGAAGAGAGTAAGCAAGTCAAATATACTCATCTTTTTTTCTCCTCTTTGCGCATATCATTTTTATTATATAACATCTCGCATGTCAGGACAAGATGCAGTTTGTTAATTTGCCATGAGCCAGGGTGGGCCTGACCCCATTTTCCTGCATTTTCCTGACCCCATTTTCCTCTTACAACATTTGCAATTTACGACATAATATGGTAGAAACATAGGATGAAAAAACAGGACAGAACAACCTGATAACTGTAAAGAATCTTTCGCCTGTACAGTTACAATATATGCAATAAAAAGGAATAATCAAATGGAAATTTCACGCTTATATGGCGGACTTGTCCGAAAAAACCTGTACGCTCACCCTGGCCGGGCTGCCTGGCTGACGAACAAAGGTCTCCGTCTGGAAAGCTTTCGCTGCCTGCATCTGGGTGATAAGCGCATTCCGCTGCCATACAGACAGCTTAACTCCAAGGCACTCTCTACCGTGGCCGATGCGCTTGAACATCCTGCGTCTCTCGCATGGACGAATATTTTTGCCCCGGTTGAGATCCTGCAGAATTTCGGTCTGACCTGTGCCAGCATGGAATGCCTCGCATCCTTTCTTTCCGGCTTTTACCTGGAGGACGAGCTGATCGACCATGCTCTGAGTGCGGGGATCGCCCCTACACTCTGCTCTTATCATAAGACCTTTATCGGATCCGTGGACGCAGGCCTGGTTCCGCCGCCACGGATCGCGGTGACCACATCGATGGTCTGTGACGGAAATATCGGCACCTTCCGCTATCTGGAAGAAAAGTATCACGTGCCAACCTTTATTATAGATGTGCCGCATGAGGACACGGATGACGCCCGGAAATATGTCGCGGATCAGCTGCGGGAGCTGACCGCCATGCTTGAGGATCTGACAGGCAGACCGCTTGACATGGAGGTGCTAAAAGAGGCTCTGCGCAGCGAAAACCGTGCCAAAGCACACTTTCTCTCCTATCTGGATAAGCGCCGTTTCCACGCCTACCCGGTCACCATCACGCTGATCGTTTTTCAGCTGTTGGCCACGCATCTGAGCATCGGGCAGCCCTGGGTAGAGGAAATTTTTGCCGCCATGGATCAGGATGTGGAAAACTGGCCTCTTTCAGACGAGAAACGCCTTTTCTGGGTCCATCTGCCGCCCTACGCCCAGCCTTCTCTCAAGAGCTGGCTGAATCTGGGCGACAAGGCCGCCATCACCTCCGGGGAATTTGACCTGGATTACATTGAGCCGCTGGATCCGGAGCATCCTTATGAATCGCTGGCGCGAAAAATGACCGGCAACATATATAATGGAGATTTCACCCGCAAGGCGGAGGGGATCACCGAACTCGTCAACCGCTTTGAACCTGACGGTGTCGTTCAGTTCTGTCACTGGGGCTGCAAGCAGTCCATGGGCAGCGTCATGCTCCTGAAGGAGCGGATGCAGCAGCTCGGCAAGCCCATGCTGATCCTCGACGGAGACGCGATCGACCGGCGCAACTGTCCCGACGGACAGATCCGGACCCGGTTCGAGGCATTTATGGAACTGCTTGAAAAAGGCGAAGGAGGGATCCAGTCATGATCGGTTATGTCTGCAAATATACGCCCATAGAATGGCTGGAAGCGGCCGGCGCGCAGATGGTGCGGATCGATCCCCGGGTCACGGCCTTTCCTGAGGCGGATGTCTGCATGCATCCGAATATGTGTGCCTATGTAAAATCCGTGCTGGAGGTCATGGCTCATGAAGACTATGAAGGCCTTGTCCTGACCACCTGCTGTGACAGTGTACGCAGGCTTTATGATGTGCTCAAAGAAAGATGGCCGGATCGCTTTTTTTATCTGCTGGACGTTCCCCGCAAGGTGAATGATTTCAGCACAGGCCTGTATCGACAGCGGATCCAGGCGCTGGTGGATGCATGGATCCGGTGGAGGAATTCACATGGACAGCCTGACACTGACACCGCCGACGACGGACTGGACTCGCCTTCCTGTGGGAGAGCCGCTGCTCCGGTTTCAGCGGCAAATGCATATGAAAATCCGGTTCAGGAAACAGCCGGTGATCCTGTGGCGGAGCGCTTAAGGGAAAAGCTTACCCGGCTTCGCGCAGAAGCGGCTCTCACACCGCCTCCAGTACCGGAGGCGGCATTACAGATCGGACTGGTTGGCGCCCGCTGCCCGCATAGCCTGCGCACCCTTTTTGAAGAAAAAGGTGTCCGGCTTTCCTTTGATCTGACCTGTACAGGAGGCACCCGGGCCGTGCTGCTCGCCCAGGTCCTCGATTCCGGAGTCGAAGACGCGACGATCTCCCCCGGGCAGATCACATACGCCTACGCCGCAGCTTTGCTGAACCAGCTGCCCTGTATGCGGATGGTCGACGCGACCGGGCGCGGTCGGTATCTGGATGCCTTTGAGGGGCGTCTGGACGGTATCGTGTATCATACCGTCAAATTCTGTGACATTTATTCCTTTGAGTATGCCCGGCTGCACCGGGAGGATCGTTTTCCCCTGCTCGCCATTGATACCGACCTCACCCCGCAATGCGAAGGCCAGGTCCGCACCCGCGTCGAAGCCTTTCTCGAAAGCCTGCAGGCCCGCAAGGCAGCTCCGTCTGCCAGGCGATCTGCTTCCAGTACACACTATCCAGGGGGAATAACAATGAATAAAATCTATGTCATGGGAGTGGACAGCGGCTCTACCTCCACCGGCGCCGTCATCATGAATGAAAAGAAAGAGATCCTCGCCGATGCCGTCATACGTACCGGCGCCAAAACCAGCGAGTCTGCATCCCGCGTGCTTGAGGCCGTTCTCGCATCAGCCGGCATTGCCCGGGAGGATCTGAACTGTATCGTTTCTACTGGATACGGGCGCGTTTCTATCCCTTACGCCGACCGTAATGTGACGGAAATCTCCTGCCATGCGAAAGGTGCGCTGTATTTCTTTCCTGAAGTAAGAACCATCCTGGATATCGGAGGGCAGGATTCCAAAACCATCCGGCTGGATGGAACGGGTGAAATCCTGGATTTTGCCATGAATGATAAATGCGCCGCGGGAACCGGCCGTTTTCTCGAGGCCATGGCCCGTACCCTTGAGTGCGGGATCGAGGATCTCGGTCCCCTTTCCATCCAGTCTCAGAAGGAAATCGAGATCAGCTCCATGTGCACCGTGTTCGCGGAATCCGAGGTCATTTCGCTGATCGCCCGCAATGAAGAAAAGACAGATATCGCCGCAGGTGTACATCGCGCCATCGCTTCAAAGGCCTCTTCCCTGCTGCGCAGAGTCGGGATTCTGCCCGAACTGATGATGACCGGGGGCGTCGCGCGCAATCCCGGTGTTGTCCAGGCCATAGAAGAAAAGACAGGCTGCAGGATCCTGCTGTGTGATAAGCCGGATATCGTCGGCGCCGTCGGGGCGGCATTGTTTGCGTTGGAGGCGACGGGGGCATCCTCCGATAACAATGCATAAACGATACGGTGATGGGGTCAGGCCCCGGTAACAAAGCGTGGACGGAAAATGA
>JAFWDX010000506.1 GCA_017515945.1 Blautia sp.
CCTGACTCATAGAACCAGCCACCCTGCCCCTTATCTCCACAAAATCCAGGCGTCAGTATAAAAAAACGCTCAGCCTGTGCATAGCCCTCGTCGCCGCGATATACCTTGCCTGAAGTGCCAGCGGAGACTCAACCGTTCCCGGGAACAGGATCCAGACCCGGTCAAACTCCAGCCCCTTGGCCAGATAAAAAGTCGTAACGGTCAGCCCTTTCCTGAAGGTCGTGCTGTTGCGATGCAGATGCATAAACCTCTTTTTTACATCGATCCCATTTTCAGAAAGGATCCTGCGGGCTTTCTCGCTCACAAGCGCCGCGTCCGCTTCAGTCAGCGTGATCACCGCTGCCGTCTCCAGATTTTTCATTTCAGACAGATACTCTCCCAGAACAGTATCCAGGCCCTGTCCGCAGACACCACCCTGCCCTTCAAACGATTTCTCCTCCACCGGAGCGCCGTGCCGCTCAAACAGCTCCATATCCTTTATGCCGAGAAGCGCATTGGCATAGAGCGCGATCTCCATTGTATTTCGGTAGCATTTGTTGATCTGGAGAAAGCGGATATCCCTGCCCAGGATCCCGGGCAGAAAACGCCGCGTATCCCGCTGTCTGCTTTCCATAGTCTGGGACAGATCGCCGAGGATCGTCATCCGGCAGGAAAACATCTGCCTGAGGATCGCGAACTGTATCCAGGAGTAATCCTGCATCTCATCAACCACCAGGTGCCGTATCACCGGATCCGGAGAGGTCCGGGTCAGCCGGTGTTTCAGATAGAGAACCGGATACATGTCCTCATATGAAAGCTTTCTTTTTTCCGGCGGTACATCCGGCAGAACCGGCAGTCCGTTTGCGGAAAGAAAACGATTATAGATCTCATAAATATCCCTGGTCTCATACATGCCCATGAAGCGCTCCGTCAGCATCTCGGCATCTTCATCCGGCAGATCACGGCCCAGCAGGGTCTCCACCTGATCAATAAAGTATTCCGCGACAGCCTCCATCCTGGCCAGCAGAGGAATCTGGCTGAAACGGAAATAAAAAAGATCCAGCAGCTGATCTTCGTTCAGGCTCTGCCCACGGTACTCCAACGGGCGAAAATCCATCAATTCATCCTCCAGCTGCAGGACATACCCCTCAAGCAAATCCGCAAATTCCTTTGAGTGCCTGTAAAGCGGCCCTTCCGGTCTGATACCGGCCAGTTCCGCCTCGATCTGGTCATATCTGTCCTCACAGTCCGCCGCGATGCCGGACAGCTGTCTGTAAGCATACAGGTCCAGCGTCATCTCCCGGATGTTTTCCTCTCCCAGTTCAGGCAGGATCTGGGATATATAATCCGCAAAGATCCCGTTGGGAGAAAGGATCAGGATATTTGAGGATTTAAGACTGCCGCGGTCATGGTACAGAAGATAAGCGATCCGGTGCAGCGCGATCGACGTTTTTCCGCTGCCGGCAGCTCCCTGTATGACCAGGATCCTGTCGCTGGTATTGCGGATGATGGCGTTCTGCTCTTTCTGGATCGTCCGGATGATGTTTTTGAGTTTTTCTTCACCGCCTGCTCCCAGCTCAGCTCCCAATACCTCGTCATCGATCTTCACATCGCTCTCAAAAGCATAGATCATCCGCCCGTCACGGATCTTGTACTGCCACTTTGAGGTGATATCCCCCCTGATCTCTCCCGCCGGAGCCAGATACATCGCGGGTCCCTTGTCATAATCATAAAAAAGACCGCTGACCGGTGCCCTCCAGTCAAAGATCAGCGGCATCTCCCCGTCTTCCTGAGCGAAGTTCCCGATCCCGATATAAAAAATCTCCGGCTCTTCATCGTCCTCATAACGAAAGTCCACACGGCCGAAAAAAGGCGAGGAAAGCATCCTGCGGTATCTCCCGCGCAGTCTGATGGAGTCCTCGTTGGCGCTGATCTGATTAAAAAGGGCCTGCTGGTTGTCGAAATTTTCGTAACCGTACTGGTCCATCTCGGTATAATTTTCCCAGAATATTCATGCATCTGGTCTATGTCCTTCTGTCCCTCCTCGATGGACAGGCCGAGCGTACCGATCCGTCTGCGCA
>JAFWDX010000507.1 GCA_017515945.1 Blautia sp.
ATCGGGAAGATGGATCAGGTCCTTCTCGTCACAGAGAATATAGGGAGCCATCCCGCCATTTCTCTGCCATCCGTATGCCTGGCGGAACGTCGGGTTCGAGCAGGCGATCATATACCCCATCCGGCAGTTGTAGCAGACGCCGCAACCGGAGATATGATACACGATCACACGATCGCCGGTCTTGAATTCCTTCAGGCCGGGGCCTTCCTGCACGATCACGCCGCATGGCTCATGTCCGGCGACCATTCCGGGAATATATCCTTCCGCGCCTTTGCCCGTGTGCTCTCTGTAAATCGCCCGGATATCTGAGCCGCAGATCGTACTGGCCTTTGTCTGCACCAGCACCTGGCCGAAGCCGGGCGTCGGCACCTCAAATTCCTTCATTTCCACCGTGCTGTTTCCCGGCAGAGTGGCACCCATCATGCTTTTGGGAATAATCTTTTTCACGTTATCCATATGAACCTCCTTCTCATTATTGATCAGCGGCTTACGCTTTGTCATCAGTGCAGTCAACGATCACACCTTGTTCATCCCACAGATCGTGCCAGTCCCTGGCGCCTTCCCACAGAAAAACCTGCCCTTTTACCAGACGGTTCCCGCATTCCAGCGTCGCGATCTCAGCCATTTCCTGTTCTGTCAGCTTTTCCGTCACGGCCGCTCTCAGATTCGCCTCATAATTGTGCACAGAGAACGGGATCGGCAGTACTCCGCGGCCAAGAGCCCATTTCAGGCAGATGATCGCAGGGTGTACGCCATGAGCCTTCGCGATCTCCTGCAGTACAGGCATCTGCATATCCGCGATATCATCGGGCTCAATGTCACGCTCCGGGCGCCTCGGCGAGCCAAGCGGCATATACCCGATGGGCAGGATGTCCTTCGCTTTCAGATAATCCAGGAGCTCCTCCTGCCGGAAACAGGGGTGCATCTCTGATTCGCAGGCAGCGGGTTTGATGCGCAGCCGGTCAAGTACAGCATTCAGCTTCGGGATGGTCATATTTGAAATGCCGATATGCCTGACGATCCCTTTGTCAACCAGCGCTTCGATCTGTCTGTAGGTATCCAGGAATTCCTCTACGGAAAATGGTCTGGAGTCAGGATTTCTGGAATTTACGTCACAGAACGGGGCATGATAGTTCGGGAACGGCCAATGGATAAAAAGCATGTCGAGGTAATCACACTGAAGATCCTCTATACTCTTCATAGCCGACTTCTCCACCTCGCGGTGCATATCGTTCCAGACCTTTGTCATGATAAACAGATCTTCCCGCTTCACAACGCCCTCATCAAAGGCTTCACGAAATGCTCTGCCGATCTGTTCTTCATTTCCATAGCAGGCTGCACAGTCGAACAGCCTGTATCCGGCACGGATGCCGCCTGCGACTGCTCCTGCAACCTCATCGGGACCGACTCTGTCCGAACCAAAGGTACCCATTCCCAGGCAGGGTATGCTTCCCCCGTCGCCAAGTTGCATCATCGGTACAGTTTTCGGATCAATCATGATATATCCTCCTCTATTTTTTCCAGATCTGTTGGCGAATTCTCCGGTTTCAGGAGCTCCTGCATATCATTTCTATACATATTTAACGAACAGCCATCTTCATGAATCCTCTCGTTCTGTGCATATTATCTGGCAAACGAGAAGATGTGTCAAGACTTATTTATAAAATGTAATAAAATATGTTATTTTTAAAATCAACGAAACAAGGAGGAGACAGGGGACGGTTCTCTGTCTCCTGTAGTCAGGAGACAGAGAACCGTCCCCTGTCTCTTTTAACAGATAAGTATTTCCGCGGAGACTTCGTGCGTCCGGTCCCCGGCGGTAACCCTCAGGATGCCATTTTCTCCGGCCTGGACCACAGCCTGAGCCTCGCCGAAATAAGTGGGCACTTCGCTCTGGGCATAATTCCCCTGGAAGTATGAGCTCCCGTTGGCCGTACCCATGACAGATCCGTTTTCAGCGGTGACCTTCACGCGGTGTCTCTCCATGGGCTTGGCCTCTCCCTGCTCATCCGTATACCGCATGCGCAGGTATACCATCTCACCCGGACGGCATTCAGTCTTTTCAGGCTCCAGCCTCAGTTCAGTTGCCGTATCTGCAGTGCAGAGGGTATCACACCCGATCTCTTTGCCGGATTTATCATAAGCCACCGCTGTGATCTCCCCGTCCTGATACGTCACGTGGAAACCGGCCCTGGCTTTCTTAACCTTCTTTTTGGCCACACTTTTCCCGTTCACCAGGATCTCGACGGCCGCTGCCCGGGCATATACCTCCACATCCGTCTCCTGTCCGGCGCATCCGGGCCAGGACCAGCTGCGCATCGCCCGGGTCAGCTGCCATCCGGAGATGGCGGGTTTCTCTTTTTCGTATGGCGGATAAACCGCAAGGAACGGTCCCTTCTCCAGTTCAAAGGCCACGCGGGTGTAATCCACCTCCGGCGTCATCTTGCCGGTCACATCGATCCGGCATGTACCGCCGCGGATCCGATCCTCTGGGGCTTCGGTCTTATAATCGGCAAATTCCGGACCTCCGTCGCCGCACTCTCCGATGTAATCCCAGCCGGCCCAGACAAAATCGCCGACGACCTGGGGAACGGTCTTTGCGATCTCCCAGAAATCATAGGCGTCGCCGATCAGCGTCTCGGATCCCAGGATCAGGCGGTTCGGGTACTTTCTTGCATCCTTCTTATACCGCCAGTTTCCGTAATTGTACCCAGCGATATCCATGGCCGCGAAGGCATCCCTGGTCTTCCAGTCGCAGGGCGGCAGGGAGGCGCCGAATTTCATGAAATCACAGCCCAGCTTGGCGGCCAGTACATTGTAAAACTCTGAACCGACCGGCTTTTTCTTTGGCTTCTTAGCAGCGGAATCCTGAGCCGCCTTTTTGGCTGCCTCCGCCTGCTGCTTCGCTTTCTCGTCACTGTACACGCCAAACCCGGCGGAGGAAAGGAAATTAAAGAAGATGTTGATGCCGCAGGTCACCGGTCTGGTGGCATCCAGGCTGTGAAGATATTCCGTAAATTCCTTCTGCAGGGCGACTCCTTTGGGCTGGGCCGTCTCCGCCACCTCGTTGCCGGTGGAATACATGATCACACAGGGATGGTTGAAGTCCTTGTCCACCATGTCCTTCATATCCTGCTTCCACCACTTGCTCACATATGCGGCATAGTCATACTGCGTCTTATGCATGTACCAGCAGTCCACGTACTCGTCCATCATCAGCATGCCCAGCCGGTCACAGACGTCCAGCTGATACCTGGAGCAGGGGTTGTGGGCAGAACGGACCGCGTTGTATCCGGCCTCCTTGAGGATCCGGATCCTGCGCTCCTCCGCCTCCGGATATGTGCAGGCACCGAGGATCCCGTTGTCGTGATGGATGCAGGCACCGCGGATCACGACCCGTTCACCGTTGATGGCCATACCTTTGTCCGGCGTCCAGGTCAGGGTACGGATCCCGAAGGGAATCTCCACCACATCTTCTCCGAAGCAAATCCGTGCAGTATAAAGAAATGGTGTGTCGACATTCCAAAGCTTTGCGTCGGGGATCTCCGCCTCGAAAACCTTCTCCCCCTTTGCCTGCAGGACGATTTTGTCTCCGTCGAGGATCTCCAGCGCGACCTCGCCGGGCTCAGAGGTCTCTGCCTGTACACGTATCCGGGCGGGATTTATGGACAACGTCTCGATCCGTACACCGTTCACCGGGATATACTTTTCTTTGCCCGTCCAGAGCCAGACGGGACGGAAGATGCCCGTTCCGGAATACCACCGGGAGTTCGGCTGATCCGCGTTATGGGCGATGACACGGATCTCATTCTGGCCGTCCTTTACCTTTCCGGTAAGATCCACGTAAAAATTCGTGTATCCGTAAGGACGGTAGGCACATTTCTCTCCGTTCAGCCAGACCTCTGCATTGTGATATACGCTTTCAAACTCCAGGAGGAGCTTCTGGTCCATGAGTTCCGCCGGGAGGGTGAATGACTTGCTGTATTCATAGTCGCCGCCCTCAAACCAGCCGATATTGCCTTCGCCCAGGCTGGTGGGCACCCTGGCCTCCGTGCGCATGGCGTCATGAGGCAGTGTGACGGGAATGGCTTCTCCTTCACGGCTCAGCGGCCTGCAGGTCCAGCCGTGATTAAAATCTGTTTTTCTCATATGCTACTCCTTTTCTTTACCACACAGGGGACGGTTCTCTGTGTGGTATCACACATACTACGCAGGGGACGGTTCTCTACCACGCAGGGGACGGTTCTCTGTGTGGTAAAGAAAAGGAGTAGCATATGAGAAAAACAGATTTTAATCACGGCTGGACCTGCAGG
>JAFWDX010000508.1 GCA_017515945.1 Blautia sp.
GTGCGAGTCAAGGAACCTGTCCCCCTGACTCATCAATCCAACGCCTCCAGCCTCCGCAGGATCGCCCTGCTTCGGTCTTCGTAGAGGAGGCTTTGATTATACCGGTCATATCGTTCACAGGCATAATGCTCAAGGAACCGGAGGCTGATCCGGCTCGTGTTGAGCTCCGTGATGAACCAGACCAGCTCCTGGCCGGTGCCGAAGGCGGCTTCAAGGAAATCGAAGGCGTATTCCAGGCAGCGCCCGGCGGCTTCAAAGCTTTCATCCTAAGCAGCTTTTTCAGTGCCGAAACGGTCTCTGAGGAGAGAAAAAGCATCATCCCCTGTATACGTCTGGAGCACGGGCAGGGCTTTGTCGAAGAATTCCTCGGCGCGCAGACGGGTGATCTTTTCGTTTCGCCCGAGGAGTTCGGCGCGCTGCCTGGCTTCCCGTGTCTGACGCAGATCATTCATGCTCTCCAGAAAGGCTGGCATAAAAGGCGCTCCGGGTATCAGATGATCGCGGAGTCTCTTCAGCTCTCCGTGAAGGAGTGTGAAATAATCTTCTTCCATGCAATATTTGCGGAAGGCCGTTTCGCATCGCGCAAGGATCAGGCTGACGAGGCTCAGCCGCTCATCGAATGAGGCATGAGCTGTCTTTTTGATGAGGATGTCCGGAATATGACCCTCAAAAACCTGGTCCAGTTCATAATCGGCCTGATACTTGGCGTACAGCTCCAGGTATGCCGCGAAATCCTTGGCGATATCCGGATGCTGTATATACTGAACAACGACCTCACTGTCCATGGTTATGGACAGATCTTCATAGACCTGCAGGATCCGTGAGAGGTCTTCCCATCCTCGGGGGGTGGCGAAAAGCTTTCCGTCGATGGTGGTTTCCATTTTATAAAAGTGCAGAGGACGCGCGTTCAGATAGGAAATGACCGCGGGATGCACAGCCGCATCGCGGGCATATTCCTTCCATACATCAAAATCCGGTTCCACATCGATTTTTTTCACACGGTCGAGGGTGACCACATCGAATTCACGGACCGATTTGTTGTACTCAGGCGGATTTCCCGCCGCGACGATGATCCAGCCCTGGGGGATCTGATGGTTCCCGAAGGATTTGCATTGCAGGAACTGCAGCATGGCCGGAGCGAGGGTTTCGGATACACAGTTGATCTCATCGATGAAAAGTATGCCTTCAGAGAGACCGGTCTGCTTCATTTTCTGATACAGGGAAGCGACGATCTCGCTCATGGTGTATTCGGTGACGGCTGTTTCACGTCCTCCGAATGTCTCATGAGAAATAAAAGGCAGGCCGATGGCACTCTGGCGGGTGTGATGGGTGATGGTATAGGACACAAGGGCGATCCCGCATTCGGATGCGATCTGCTCCATGATCCGGGTTTTGCCGATGCCTGGCGCTCCGAGCAGGAGAACCGGCCGCTGATGAACCACCGGAATGACATATTCACCGTATGAATCCTTTTGAAAGTAGGCTTTGATCGTGTGTATGATCTCTTCTTTGGCTCTTTTGATGTTCATTTTTAAGTCTCCTTGTAAATGTTCAGTCAGCACCTCGCATTTACGTTTCCTTTGCGAATGGCTGATCCGGATCGAGGATCACCTTCATGGCCCATGGCGGTACGTCCACATCGCGGTAGTCTTCCTTCAGAAAAACAAAGGCGGTGTCATATACCGGCTTTTTTACGGGAAATGTGCCATAGCCATCCGTAAAATAAATCAGTCCGCGCAGCCTGGAGAATTCCCCTTTGGCCAGCAGCCCGTTTACATAGGCGAAGGGAGGACGGAAGTCGGTGCCGCCCAACCCTTTGACGGTAAAGTGCTCCATATAGGAGGAAAGCTCCTCCAGATTGGTGAGACAGATATCGGACTGTATTTTTTCGTCACATTGGATCAGGTGGATATGGATCCTGCGGGAGAAACTGTTCTGTGCGGTAAGAATACTGCAGGTTTCTTCCAGAAAACGGCGGATCAGTTCCCCGGAGCAGGACATGGAGGTATCCAGCACGATGACGAAATCCTCGATCCGGTGGATCTCCTTTGTCTCCTGGGGTTCGATCAGGGGCATATTACCGTAGAGCTCCAGGCCGTAATGGTAAAAAACATAGTCAAAAGAATCCGGATCCACATGCATTTCTTCATGGAGAACACAAAACCGTCTGAGAAAGTCCCGGTAATCGTACCTGTGGCTGACGGATACGGCCAGCTGGTCCTGGATGGACCGGGCTCCCTGCGCGGCTTCCTTGGAAAAAGTCTCCATTTCCGTGTGCATTTTGTTCCGTATATCCTCCCAGCGCTGCTGCTGTTCACGCTGTTGACGGGGAGGGCGGCTGTGCCACAGCCTGTGGTCATCCCTGAGGAATTCTCTTTCCAGTTCCGACAGCTTTTCTTCATTTTGAATCTGTTTTTTTAGGAACCGATGGACACTCTGGGGCGTCGGCACCTTGATCGCCTGCCGCAGATCCCGGTACAGCTCCTGGCGCAGGGCGCTCTTTGGAAGGTGCAGACAGCGCAGCTCCAGTTCGTCCAGGAGGTATTCCGCGGTGATGTCGCAGGCCAGATTTTCCAGGCGCCCGGAGGGGGCATCCTGCTCTGAACCTGCAGGCATCTGTTCATGGTCTGCAGGGGCATCCGGCGTCTGAGCCGTGAACGTGATAAATAAATGTCCGAAGAGGCAGTGCATGAGAGTGTGCATATACAGCCGTGTGACCAGCGTGCGGTCCCTCCGGAACAGTACGGCCAGTTCTTCCGGAGAGAAAAAAAGTGCGGTGCCGTCTGTGCCTGCCGGATGAATGTCCTCCCGGGGCATGTACTGCAGGCCGGAAAGCGCTCTGTCCAGAAAACGCATATGCAGATAGAGCTCATGACGGGTATTTGTGAGGATCTCTCTGCCGATTTCGATCAGTTCAACGCGCTTTTCACGCTCAAGGAAGATTGCGTTTTTCATGTTTTTCCTCTATACTGTTATACCAGTTCGTCTGAATTTAAACTCGCGCGGTAACTGTTCAGTCACAAGCTCCTTCACAGTTACGAGGCCAGCCGCAGGCTCCTTTCGTCGCATTGGAAGTGCGCCTGGCCTTGGCTGTTCAACTTTTTTCTCACGCATCTCGCAGTAAATGCGAGATGCTGACTGAACAGTTACCTCGCGCGATCAAATGAATGGAAACTGAAGGCGGGATGCAGCATATGTATATATAAACTGATGAGGCGGAAAATGTCAAATGTGTATTCTTATGAAGAAATAACTGACGGAGAAATTCGGATTACCGGATATGAAGGAGAGGAGAAAACAGCGGAGGTGCCTGTGCTGCTCGATGGAAGGCCGGTGACCCAGATCGGTTCCTATGCGTTTTCGGGCACGCCGATCAGGTCGCTGAGCCTTCCGCCCGGAATCGTGCGTATGGGCAGATATGCGCTTTACAATTGCGCGGACCTGGAGGAGCTGTCTTTTTACGGAGGGCTTAAGGATATAGGGGCAGGGGCGTTCACCGGCTGCCATCACATCCGTATCATCCGCCTGACGCTCTCTGAGGATGAAACTTCAGCTTTGCGGGATGTATTGATGGAGGTTTCAGAGGAACTTGAGGTGGAATACAGACATGGGGACGAAAAAGCCGTGCTTTTGTTCCCGGAATTTTATGAGGAGGGTGTGGAAAATACCCCGGCCCGTATTATCGAGCATCACACACATGGCAGCGGGATGTTTTACCGCAATTGCTTTGAGAACCGCAGACTTAAATTTCACGAGTATGACAGCAGGTTCCCTTACGCGATCGGACAGGAGAGCGAGGCATTGCTTCTCCGCCTGGTCACGGCCCGTCTGCGTTATCCATACATGCTTGCCCCGTCCCACCGGGAGACATATCTGTCCTATCTGGATGATCATTTTTCCGACGCATTGGATCTGTTTACGAGAGTGTCAGACCAGTCTGCGATCGGTTTCCTTATGAGCCTGCATGCAGGCCAGAAGCGAAGTGCCCGGCCGGATTTTGATCTGTAGGTGCCGACTGAACAGGTACCGCGAGTATACAAAACTAGAGGATATTATAATGAAAGAACGAGAGAAACTTGGAAGCCGGCTTGGCTTCATCATGCTTTCAGCCGGCTGCGCGATCGGGTGCGGAAATGTATGGAAATTCCCATGGATGTGCGGACAGTATGGCGGAGGCGGATTTATACTGCTGTATTTTATTTTCCTGATACTGCTGGGGATGCCGGTACTCGTGATGGAGTTTGCCGCAGGAAGGGCTGCTCAGGCAAGTCCGATCCGGATGTTCCATAAGCTGGAAAAACCCGGGACAAAGTGGCATATATGGGGCTATGTTTCCCTGTTCGGCAATGTGGCGATCATGGCGTTCTATTGTGTCGTTGCGGGATGGATGCTTTATTATTTTTACAGGTTTGCCACAGGCAGGATCCGGGATCTGGGTTTTGATTCGATGATAATGGATCCTCTGGTGAATGTGACAGTGCTTTTCCTGACAGTCGCCATCGCTTTTCTGATATTGAGTTTTGGCCTGCAGAGCGGTCTGGAACGGATCACCAAGGTGATGATGTGCACCCTTCTGGCGCTTCTGATGGTGCTGGCCGTGCACAGCCTCTGCCTTCCCGGCGCGGGAGAAGGGCTGGCCTTTTACCTGGTTCCGGATTTTTCAAAGATTACAGGTGAGGTTGCGGCCGGTGCCATGAATCAGGCTTTCTTTACGTTGTCTGTCGGTATGGGCGGAATGGCGATCTTCGGTAGCTATATTGACAAAGAGCGTACCCTGATGGGAGAGGCACTCCATGTGATCGGGCTGGATACCTTTGTGGCGGTGCTGGCCGGTCTGATCGTATTTCCGGCTTGCTTTTCTTTTGACCTGGAGGTAAATGCAGGTCCAAGCCTGCTGTTTGATACGATGGCAAAGGTTTTTGTCAATATGCGCGGCGGACGCTGGTGGGGAATGCTGTTTTTTCTTTTTATGGTTTTTGCCGCCATGTCGACCGTGCTGGGGGTATGTGAAAATGTGCTGGCCATGGTCCGGGAACTGACAGGATGGAGCCGCCCGAAGGGAAGTGCTGTCTGTGCTGCGGTGATTTTTGGACTTGGACTGACTACGGCGCTGGGCTTCTCCGTTCTGCATTTTGAACCCTTTGCTCCCGGCAGCACCTGGCTGGATTTCTGGGACTTTATGGTGTCCACCAACATCCTCCCGATCGGATCGTTTCTGCTGGCCCTTTTCTGCTGCAGCCGTAACGGCTGGGGCTGGGACAGCTTTACGGCGGAAGCGAACGCCGGGAGAGGGCCTTTGGTACGGAATTGGATGAAACCGATCTTTAAATATGTGGTGCCGGTTGTCGTACTTTTCATTTATGTATACGGGATGGTGGTTTTTCCGTGGAACTGAGGGCGGACGCCTATTGCGCTGATTTTATGTTGATGATATAATTTGTGATATCATTGTATCCTCGCGCGCACGTAACTGTTCATTCACAAGGTTCTTCACAGTTCCGTGCGATCAAATATACCAGAGGGTCTTAATTCGTGGGATGCTTTGCTTCCACGTATTTGGAGCCTCTGCATATACCGCGCGAAAAATCAGGTATGTTTTCCATTTATCTGATCGCGCGAGTATAAA
>JAFWDX010000509.1 GCA_017515945.1 Blautia sp.
CCCAATGGAGGAAAACATAATCAGACTGGCAGAACCAAAAAAGAAGACTTTCCTGCATCTCATATTCAGCCGGTTCTTTCTCTTTGTGATCCTGCTGATCCTGCAGGTCCTGCTGGTGATCAGCTTTTATGCCTGGCTGAGTGACCTGCTGCCGCATTTCATGGCGATCATGATGCTGTTTCTGATCGTCGGCGTGATCTACCTGTTCAACTGCAATATGGATTCTTCCGCAAAACTGACGTGGATGTTTATCATTGCCATCATGCCTTTCAGTGGAGTGGCGATGCTGGTCTTTACCCGGACCAATATCGGTCACCGTGCCATCCGGCAGCGTGTGCAGATGCTGACAGAGGAGACGTCCGGAGCGATCGTGCAGTCGGAGAGTGTTCTCAAAGAGCTGGCCAGAGATCCGGCGGGGACGGACGACCTGGACCGGTATCTGAACAGGAGTGGATGCTTCCCTGTCTTTGACAGGACAAAGACGACCTTCTTCCCTCTGGGGGAGGATATGTTTGCCGCCATGCTGGAGGAGTTGAAAAAGGCTGAGGAATTCATCTTTATGGAGTTTTTCATCATCGATGAGGGCCTCATGTGGGGCAGCATTCTTAAAATCCTGGCGGAGAAGGCGGCAGCCGGCGTGGAGGTGCGTGTCATGTACGACGGCATGCTGGAGGTATCCACGCTGCCACCGGATTACTGCAGCAGGCTGCAAAAGCTTGGAATCAGGGCCAAAGCCTTTTCACCCATCCAGCCTGTCGTTTCCTCCCACTATAATTACAGGGATCATCGCAAGATCCTGGTGATCGACGGAAAGGTGGCCTTCACCGGCGGCGTGAATCTGGCTGACGAGTATATCAACCAGAGGGAGCGCTTCGGCCACTGGAAGGACACCGGCCTGATGCTGAAGGGGGAGGCAGTCCGCAGCTTTACGCTGATGTTCCTGCAGATGTGGAATATTGATGAAAAGGTGACGGTGTTTCATCCCTGGATTGACGAAAAGGCTGGCGCCGAGACAGTTTCGGACGGCTATGTGATCCCCTACGGGGACTGCCCGCTGGATGACGACAAGGTCGGCGAGATGGTGTACATGGATATCCTGAATCGGGCGGTCGACTATGTCCACATCATGACGCCATACCTGATCCTGGACGGAGAGCTGGAGACCGCGCTGAAGTATGCGGCCCAGCGGGGCGTGGACGTAAAGCTGATCCTGCCCGGCATTCCCGACAAAAAAATGGTTTACGCCCTGGCCAAGGCCCATTATAAACGGTTGATCGACGCGGGGGTGAAGATTTATGAGTATACACCGGGATTTGTCCATGCAAAGATCTTTGTCAGCGATGATATAAAAGCGGTGGTGGGGACCATCAACCTGGACTACCGCAGCCTGTATCATCATTTTGAATGCGCGGCCTATCTGTACAAGGCGGCCTGTATCGCGGATATCGAACGGGATTTCGAGGAAACCCTGCAGAAGTGCCGGGAGGTCACCCCGCAGACGATCCGCGAGGAGACATTATATAATAAGATCATGGGCAGAGTGATGCAGATCATAGCGCCGATGCTGTAGGGTAAATGGAGGTGTACAATAATGCGTCTTGGCAGTTATATACGAAAACTGAAAAACAGCTACCGCAGCAACAAACTGACTTTTGCATTTTATGTCCTTCTGCGGGCCATGGTCGTGGTGACGCTGGTCCGGAGCTTTATCACGAGGAGCTATGAGAGCGTGGCCACCTGCATTCTGGTGCTGGCC
Source organism: Blautia sp. (assembly GCA_017515945.1). Classification (GTDB taxonomy): domain Bacteria; phylum Bacillota; class Clostridia; order Lachnospirales; family Lachnospiraceae; genus Blautia_A. The sequence continues at coordinate 1,757 of JAFWDX010000509.1, forward strand.
CTGTTCCTGGTCCCCGCCTTACTTGAG
>JAFWDX010000510.1 GCA_017515945.1 Blautia sp.
CACACTGAAGTGTGAGTCAAGGAACCTGTCCCCCTGACTCATCAAGGAACCTGCCCCCCTGACTCCCCGTAACTCATTCCCTGACTCTCCTTAACTCATCCCCCTGACTCCCCGTAACTCATCCCCGTGACTCATCTATATACCTGCAGGCAGCCAGGGCCGCCGTAGCGCCATCGGCCACTGCCGTCGTCAGCTGCCGCACCCCTTTATGGCGGCAGTCGCCGGCCACAAAAACGCCAGGTGTCTTTGTCAGGCACTGCTCATCGGAATCAAAGTATCCGAAGGAATCCAGGGCGGCCAGCTCTTTAAAAGGATCATTTTCGGGGATCAGTCCGATCGCCACAAACAGGCCGTTGCAGGAAATCTCTTCCTCCGTCCCGTCGCGTTCGATCCTGACGCCTTCAAGGCCGTCTTTTCCCTGGATAAGTCCGCGGATCCTGACTCCGGTCAGGGCACGGACGTTCGGCATGGAGAACAGCAGCTCCTGCAGTCGGGCTTCTCCGGTAAACGCCGGCAGGTCCTGCAGCATGACGACCTCTTCGCATTTGTTTGCCAGGAGGATGGCCTCCTGCAGGGCAGAATTGCCTCCGCCTGCCACACATACCTTCTGTCCCGCATAGAAGTCCCCGTCACAGACCGCGCAGAAGGAGATCCCGTCTCCCACCAGATCCTCCTCTCCCTCCAGCCCCAGCATACGGTGCCGGACACCGGTGGCAAGGATCACCGCGCGGGCTTCAAAGCGGCTGCCCTCTTCTGTTTCAACGATCTTTTTGTCTCCCTCGTCCTTCACGGAGAGGACATTCTCAAATTCAACGGAGGCGCCCTGGGCCAGGATCTGTTCCATCAAAGCATCCGCAAATTCATTGCCGCTCATGGACAGCTTACCCGGGTAATTCTCTACCTTGGGCGAATGCGTGATCTGCCCTCCGAATCCGCTTTTCTCGATCACCAGGGCGCTTTTGCCGTTGCGCTGGGCATAGAGCGCCGCCGTCATGCCGGCGGGGCCTCCGCCAACCACAATTATATCTGTCATAAGTCCTCCCGTATATTTGTATTGTAACTGTTCAGTCAACACCTCGCATTTACGGCGACACCGCAGGCGTGCCTTGGCAGGTGCGTGATAAAAAAGTCATGCACCAAAGCGCAGTGCATGACTTTACAGTTACCTTTTCTTTATCTGTGCATCAGCCATCCCTTGATGTCCGAAACTCCGCGGTATTTTTCAAAGCCGTCTCCATTCACAAGCACGAGAGTCGGAGCCTGTTTCACACCAAATTTCGCCACCTGCTCGCGCTCTTCATTGGCATTCAGAGCGGTATAAGGAATACCGGCTTTGTCCAGGAGGGCTGCTGCTGCCTTGCAGTTCGGACAGGTCGGGGATTTAAAGAGAAGCACCCTGCGGTCTCCCCTCCCGGCCGGCCTGGAAGCCTCTGCCTTTTCCCGCATGATCTTCGCGGAAACCTCCGCCCTTTCCTGCATGGAGTTCACGAGAGCATCCGCCTTTTCCTGGACGGAGTTCACGAGAGCCTCTGTCTTTTCCTGCAGGCTCGCGGAACCGTCTGCCACTTCCTGCACGGAACTCACGACAGCCTTTGCCTTTTCCTGTATGGAGCTCACGGAAGCCTCTACCGTCTCCTGCATGGTGTTCACGGAAGCTTCTGCCAGCTTCTGCACGGCGCTGTTCTGCGCGAGGGTGCGTGCCACGGCCACAGGCCCGATATGCGTCAGACGGGAATGTCCGATATTGTACACCCGACGGTCCCTGAACTCCTGCACCTTACCCTCGTTCCAGTTCTGTACCGGACGGTAGTATCCCGTGATACGGCTGTAGATCTCGGCCTTTTTGCCGCAGATCGGGCAGACAGGCTGTTCTCCGGTCAGATATCCATGCTCCGCGCATACGGAGTAGGTCGGGGACATGGTGTAATAGGGCAGCTTGTAGTTCTCGGCGATCTTGCGCACGAGTGCGGCGGCAGCCTTCCAGTCCGGGAGCTTCTCGCCAAGGAAGGCATGGAAGACCGTTCCGGATGTGTAAAGCGTCTGCAGGTCATCCTGAATATCCAGAGCGGAGAAAATATCCTCCGTGTATCCGACCGGCAGATGGGACGAATTTGTGTAGTAAGGCGCGCCGTTCATGTTGGCGGTGATGATGTCCGGGAACTGCTCCTTGTCATGCTTCGCAAAACGGTACGTCGTGGACTCCGCCGGGGTCGCTTCGAGATTGTACAGGTCGCCGTACTTCTCCTGATAATCCGACAGACGCTCCCTCATATGATTGAGCACATCCTGCGTAAAGCGCTGCGCGCGCGCATCGGTCATATCGGCATTCAGCCAGCGGGCATTCAGGCAGGCCTCGTTCATGCCCACCAGACCGATGGTGGAGAAATGGTTGTTGAAGGTACCCAGATACCGCTTTGTATAAGGATACAGGCCCATTTCCATAAGCCGGGTGATGACTGTACGTTTGGTCTTGAGGCTCCTGGCGGAAATGTCCATCAGGCGGTCCAGACGGGCATAGAAGTCCTGCTCGTTCTCCGCCAGGTAAGCGATCCGCGGCATGTTGATCGTAACGACGCCGATCGAGCCCGTGGACTCGCCGGAGCCGAAAAATCCGCCGGATTTCTTTCTCAGCTCACGCAGGTCGAGGCGCAGGCGGCAGCACATGGAACGCACGTCGCTCGGCTCCATATCCGAGTTGATATAGTCTGAAAAATACGGTGTGCCGTATTTCGCGGTCATCTCGAACAGGAGGCGGTTGTTCTCCGTATCGCTCCAGTCAAAATTTTTCGTAATGGAGTAGGTCGGGATCGGGTACTGGAAACCGCGTCCGTTCGCGTCGCCCTCGATCATGATCTCGATGAAGGCCTTGTTGACCATGTCCATCTCGCGCTGGCAGTCGCCGTAGGTAAAGTCGAGCTCCTTGCCTCCCACGATGGCGGGAAGGTTTTTCAGATCGTCCGGCACGTTCCAGTCCAGCGTGATGTTGGTGAAGGGTGCCTGTGTCCCCCATCTGCTGGGCGTGTTCACGCCGTAGATAAAGGACTGCACACACTGTTTGACCTCCTTCTGGCTCAGGTCGTCTACCTTTACGAATGGTGCCAGATAGGTATCAAAGG
>JAFWDX010000511.1 GCA_017515945.1 Blautia sp.
ATTCTGCGGACAGAAGGAATGGCGGCCTATGCCATGACCGGCTCCATTATCGGATCCGTGCTGAACATGATCCTGGATCCGATCTTTATTTTCGCTCTCCGAATGGGGGCGGCGGGGGCGGCTGTTGCCACCGTGCTTGCCAATATCTGCGGCGATGTTTTTTATGTATGGATCATCGTCAGAAAGAGCCGCAAGCTGTCCATCAGTCCGGCAGCTATTCGCATCGATCTTCAGAGCCTCGGCCAGGTGATGGTCATCGGTGTCCCCGCCTCCGTCACAAACATGATGCAGAGCTTTTCCATGGCGCTGACGAACCGCTTTCTTACTGCCTATGGAACAGGCTGCCTGGCAGCCATGGGAATCGCCTCCAAGATCTATATGATACCGGCTCTGTTCATGGTTGGCTATGCTTTTGGTGGTCAGCCCATCATCGGGTACAATTATGGCGCGGGCAATCGGCAGAGAATCAGCGAGGTGCTGCGGTTCGCGTATTCCTGCGCCGCGGCTCTCTCTCTGGGCCTGACTTTTGCGATTTGGCTGGGGGCTCCCTTCCTTACAGGTATTTTTACCAGGGATCCCGAGGTTTCCCTTTATGCGGCGCAGATGGTCCGGGCGCTGGTCACGGGCCTGGTCTTCATGTCCTTTGTCCTGGTCACGATCTGCACATTCCAGGCCATGGGCAAGGCAGGCGGCGCCTTTATCCTTTCAATCAGCAGACAAGGAATCATTTTTGCGCTGGTCATTTTTATCATGTCCAGAATCGCGGCCTATAATGGAGTCATATATGCCCAGGCCGCCGCGGATTTCTGCACGGCTGTCTTGGCCGCGGCTCTTCTTGCTGTCCTTAGGAAAAATGAGTCACAGGGACAGGTTCCGTAATGAGTCAGAGGGACAGGTACCGTGACTCATTTAATGAGTCAGAGGGACAGGTTCCGTGACTCATTTCAATGTGGCCAGTCCCTCGATGAGTCCAGGGAACCTGTCCATGTGATTCACGGCAATGAGTCAGGGAGCCTTTCCCGTTACTCATGTTGGCAGCGGCTCTTCTTGTCGCCTTGAGGAAACATGGTCAGTGAGCCGGGTTCCGTGACTCATTTCAATGTGGCCTGGTTCTCAATGAGTCAGAGGGACAGGTTCCGTGACACATTTCAATGTGGCCGGTCCCTCGATGAACCAGGGAACCTGTCCATGTGATTCATGGCAATGAGTCAGGGAACCTGTCCCCGTGACTCATGTCCATGTGATTCATGGCAATGAGTCAGGGAACCTGTCCCCGTGACTCATGTCCCCCTGTGCACATTAAAATAGAAGGACATGTTATGAAAGAAAATACAGAAAAAAACGCCCCCGGATCTTTGGCAATGCTGACGGCATCCATGATCATATTCGGTACGATCGGTGTATTCAGGAGGTTCATCCCTCTGTCCTCCGGAATGATCGCCTTCTTCCGGGGAATTATTGGAGCCCTCTTTCTCTTGCTGTTTGCCAAAGCAAGGGGCAGAAGGCTGCGAAATGGAACAGAATGGAAGACAACGCTGTGGCTGGCTGTTTCCGGTGGCGTGATCGGTTTTAACTGGATTCTTCTGTTTGAGGCATACAATTATACAACGGTATCGACGGCCACACTCTGTTACTATATGCAGCCTACTATCGTAGTTATCGCGTCCACTCTTCGTTTCAAAGAAAGAATGACATGGAAAAAAGCTGTCTGCTCGGCTCTGGCATTGATTGGCATGATCCTGGTTTCCGGAGTCCTTGACCGGGAAATCGGTTCGGTAAATGATTTGAAGGGAATATTTCTGGGACTTGGAGCGGCTGCTCTGTATGCAACAGTTGTGCTGATGAATAAGTCCATAAGAGGAATTGACGCGTTTGAAAAGACGATCATCCAGCTCTTTGCGGCAGGAATCGTACTGATTCCTTACCTGGCCGTTACAGAGGATTTTGGAAGCCTTGTGTTTTCAGAAAGTACGATCCTTCTGCTGCTGTTTGTCTCTATTATCCATACAGGGATTTCCTATGCCATGTATTTTGGATCCATGGACGGGCTCCGGACGCAGACAGTAGCCCTGTTCAGTTATATCGATCCGATCACGGCACTGGTTGTATCCGGCCTTATCCTGCATGAAAAAATGTATGCAGGAGGAATGATCGGAGCCTGCCTGATCCTGGGATCAGCGATAGCCTGTGAGCTTTTATAATTTATGGACACAAGAGGACGGCCCTTTTGTGTTTCACGGTCTGTTTGAGACGGAAGATGAGATCCGCTCTCCGGCAGAGAAATGAGGTCAGGCCCCACGGATAATCTGTGAACAGCGTTCATGAGTCACGGGGACTGGTTCCTTGACTCGCAC
>JAFWDX010000512.1 GCA_017515945.1 Blautia sp.
CACCCATGAACGCTGTTCACAGAATGTTTGGAGGGCCAGACCCCATTTACCTCATCTCCTCTGCCATCACCTTCAGCAGCTTCTCCTGGTATCCGGCTTTCCTGCCGTTTCTCACCGCCTCGGCTGCTTCCATCAGGCACGGCGACTGCACATGGTCCAGCTCCCGGAGCCTTTCATCTGTCAGTTCAACTGCGGAAGCGCAGGCTTCGTAATCCCGCGCGGTCATATGCCAGGGACGGATTTTCCCTTTGCTCCGGCAGATCAGGCGGTCGGCGATACAGATGCCTTCGGGGTCAAGATCACCGCTGTATAATATTTCAACATCCTCTCTGCAAAGGAAATCAAGTACCATCAGGGATGCGGTCCGAACCTGACCCGAGGTGCAGATCAGGGAAGCCTCCGGGCAGTCTTCACACAGCTGGGAGAAGACCATCTGGTTTTCTATGACATATACACTGCCATTTAGCGGCACCGCGCGCTGGATATTCCGAAGGTTCAGCAGGCTTACCAGCACAGGCTCCCGCCGGTCCGCCATGGCCTGAAAAGCCTGTACGGGACCTTGTCCGTCAAAAAGAAGGATCCTGTACAGGATCGTAAAGCTCGACAGATCGTCCGGACGGATGCCGCAGCGGATATAACGCTCCAGCGCATCTTCCGCTGCCAGACGGGGGCTGAATTCGACTTTTGCGTCTTCTTCCGCATTCAAAGCGGGCAGCGCACCGAGGAGCAGATTACCGGGCAGGGTCCCGCGGTCGAAACCGTGGGGATTGCCGGTGCATTCCATCGCCAGCACGGCCAGACGGATGCCGCGGGACTCGTCCGTGTTCTCCAGGATGCTGAGCGCCCGGCCTGTCTGATGCACCATACGCAATGCTGCCTCTTCAGATCCTTCGCTTTGCCGCAGCTGCCAGAGCTTCTGTGCCGTGAGCGCCGTCAGCCAGCATATTGCTGCCGATTGAGTCTCCGTATCTCTGTCGGTGTTGACATCCGGCACTCCTGTAACGTTCATACGCTTCTTCACAGATGTCATAAACTCCTCAGATGATATTTCAGCCTCCTCGGTTGATGTCTTAAATTTCTCGGATGCTATCTCGGCCTCAGCTGATGTTTTAAGTTCCTCAGGAAGTATCTTAAGCTCCCCCATCGCTTTCTCAAAAAAACTTTCCTTCAGCGCATTCAGTTCCGCCTCTTCTTCCTTCTTTGAAATCAGCGGCCGACCGAAATACGCTTCCAGGACATCCTTTATCCCGGCGCCCCGGAATCTGGTATTCTCGAGGGCATCCTCAAAATAGCGTGCCTGAAACCTCAGTTTTCCTTTTTTCAACACCGGAGCCCCAAAGTACCCCTCAAGTGCTTGGATTTCTTCTTCAGACGGAGAAGGTAGTTCAACAGTCCCGGCCATGCGTCCGTATGAGCGCCATTTTTCCCAGAGTGCCTGTATGGTTCTTGCAAAACCGGGATTACTGCTGAAGTATGCGGCACATTCTATACATAATCTCTGATTTGACACTTTCTCCTCCATATGAGTCAAGGAACCTGTCCCCCTGACTCATTTTCAGCCGGGCTTCGATTTCATTCGCGGCAGGCAGAGCCGGATGGATCCCCCGGTGTGACCATCGTCAAAAAAATTGCACGAGACCAGGGCGCATGGCTCTCTTGGAACGCGGGCTAAGAGGCTGTCGTCTATGGCCGAATAGCCCGCGTTCTTAGAGAGCCAGCGGAAAGGGCTCGGGCATATTTTTTAGTGGTCACACCGGGGGATCCATCCGGCTCTGCCTGCCTCATAACCTTACTCAGCCCGGCGTCCGGTTACACGACAACACTCCCGGTCACACGATAGCCTTCCGGTTATACCGCAAAGACTCACATACCCTCTTCCAGCACCCTTTCCTTCCCGTTCCAGGTATAGCACACGACCGTAACAAACGGCGCGTTCGCCGGCCGGATGAGCTCCACGATCCGCAGTGAGCGCACAGTCGAATAACAGCCCCAAAGCGCCTGGGAGTTCATGATGTAGTCGAAGTCCAGTTTTTCCACCAGTTCAAACATGCTGCCGATGTTGATGTCATCCACGCCCGCAAAGGCCTCATCCAGGGCGATGATCCGCGGGTGGTCCTTCTTTGCCGACTTGCGGTACTGTGCATTGACAGCGGAGAACAGCGGCACATACATGGCCATCGCCTTTTCGCCGCCGCTGAAGCGGTTGAATGCCCTGTCAGTCAGCTCCTTCGGTGCTTCTCCCGCGCGTGTGTAATACATCCGGAATTCAAACCAGCGGCGATAATCCAGCGCATCCCGCACCATTTCCTTATAGTTGACAGCCTGATCCTTTTCAGCAGCTTCGCGTTTGGCGATCCGGATATCCGTGCGGAAATGTTCCGCCACCTTTCCGATATCCTCCGCGGTCATCAGCTGCGCGTCCCGCCTGAGAAGCGTTTCCAGTTCATCCGTTCCCAGCCGGCCTTCCCCGTCCGCCTTGCGCGGCAGCCATCTGAGGGAGAAGGAAAGGCCCATGGAGGTGTCCATACCCTGCATCAGTGCCGACATGTCACGGATCCACTCCCGGCTCTCCGAGATCCGCTGCGCCAGCTTTGTGCTCAGCGTATCCGCCAGAATCTTCTCAAAGAGCTCACGGTCTTTTTTCTGGATCAGCTGTTCCGTGTCCTCGATCGAACCCTTGACCAGCTGAGTAAAATCAGGCAAAGGGAGCTTCCTGCCCTGCCAGGACGCGGTGATCACGCTCCTGTGGCGAATGGCGCCTTCCACCTCGGTATCCCCGAAGCAGTCCTCCATGGCCGCGCCATAACTGCCGATGCTGGAGGAATAGCGTGAAAACGTGCCGTGCAGCGCGGAAATCAGCTCCGCATGCGATTTGCTGCGGTCGCCTTCCCTGACCAGGCCGGCTGCCTTCTGTGCGAGGGCAGGCAGTCCCTTGGCCGCTTCCTCCTGGGTATATCCCTCCACCAGCTTCAGGGACAGTTCCTCGAGAAAATATGTCCTCAAGCTGTCTTCTTCCGAAACCGCCCCGATGGCCAGTTCTTTCTTCTGTGCCAGCTCCTTCTCCCGGGTTCCCAGCTGCTCTTCAAATCTGCCGATCCACACACGGTTGTCCTGGAAAAGCCGTTCCTTTTCCTCCAGCTCCCTGCCTGCATGCTCCATCCGCTCAGCCATCGCCCTGTTTTCCGGATTCTCCAGCAGGTCCGTCACCCTGGCCAGCTTCTGGCTGACAACCTCCATTTCATTGCGTTTACGCCGTGTCATAAGGTCCGATGCTTCCGCCTGCTCCTGCAGGGTATCCTGTTCCCTTACCTTTGACATTTTCTGATTCCGTGTGACGGAAGCGGACATTGAAAGTGTCCCAAGCAGATCCATATCCTCCTGATAATTCTCCGCCTCCTCCAGCACCTCGTCGTATGCGTCCGGCGTCCGCTCATAGGGCAGATCCCGGCACTGAGTCAGCATTCGCAGTTCAGCCTGTTTCACCTCATCGGCGGCCGTGTCTCTCGCCTCCTCCTGTGTGGAGAAAGCCTGGCCGGCCTTTTCCAGCGCATCCTGCGCCTCCGAAAGAGCCTTCCTCGCCAGCTCCAGCCGCGAAAGATCCGGTCTTTCCCGATATTCCGCATCAAGCCTTTCCAGTCTGCCTGCTGCCTCCTCCTGTTCTGCCTTAAGTCTGGCAAGCTCCTCACGCACAGCCTCCAGTTCCGTCTCCTTCTGCCGGATCCGTTCCTGTCTGCGCTGTTCCCTCGCCGCCCGTCCGATAAAGCGGGCAGTTTCTTCAGGCTCCGCCTTCGCCCGGCCTTCCGTCAGTCCATACCGGAAATACCCGTCTGCACTGAATACAGCTGCCGCATGACTCGCACCGGTGACTTCAGTCATACCCGCATCTGCAGATATATATGTAAGAATGTCTCGCACCCGATCTGCCATCTCAGGCCCAATCTCAGGCGAAGGAACCAGCAGGGGGAACATCTGCCCGCAATGCTTCACACCCGAATCCGCTCCGGCCGGACCTTTCTCCCGTCCAACGGTTCGCCCGCCTGTCCGCTCCGGCGCCAGAAGAATGTCCGATTCTCCGGCCAACACCTTTCTGGCTTTTTCCTCCATCGCGGCCGGTACCACCAGCGCATCCAGGATCCCCGCCATGCAGACCTGCAGCTCCAGCAGGTCACAGGCCTCCTGAGACATGCCATCGGCGAACTCCACCGCCTGATAAAAAGGCACGCTCTCGATCCCCTGCGCGGCCAGCGCCCGTCTCGACGCCTCCACGGCAGGCCGTCTGGGCGGTTTTTCCTCCTCCTGCTCCTGAAGCTCCTTCAGCTCCTGCTCCAACGCATCTCTTTGCTTTTCCTGCTCCTTGCATGTATGCTCCAGCTCAAGGGCTTCATTTTTTCTGATCAGGAACCGTTTCTCATACAGTGCTCTGATCTCCTGCTCAGTCCACAGCCGATCCCCGTCTCCACTGTACATTCTTATCCTGTCACATAAAAGCTCCAGCAATTCCCTGCTGATGAGCAGCTCCTGGTTCTCTTTCTGCAGCCGGTACCAGTCTTCGATCAGGTCATCCTTGCAGCTGTCCTGATCCGCCGATGCCGCTTCCTCCAGCTGCCTGCATTCCATAAGCCGCAGGGAGAGCTGATGCAGCAGCTCTTCTTCCCTGTCCAGCCGCTGTTTTCTGCGGTTCCACTCCGTCAGGCTCTCTTTGGCCTGGCGCACCTTGCGGATATGATCATGAAGCTGCTTTTTAAGCGTCATCCAGACTGCCTGATCCGGCTCGCCGCGGCTGAGCCTGGTCAGCTTCTCATGACCGGCAAACAGCACCGTCTCATTTTCATCGTCCAGCTCCTGCAGCTTGTCGCTGATCTGCTGCAGCTGATCCTCCAGCACGCCGTCCAGCTCCCGGATTTCCCCGTCCAGGCGGATGATCTCGTCTCTGGCTCTGCGGATCGCTGCCTGAGCCTCCTGAACCTCCTTCTCAATATCCTCCAGGGAGCGGGTCAGCCTGAGCTTTTCCTCCACAGCATGATTCACATCCGAATCCTTCCAGACCTCGAGATCGTTTTTCAGGATCCGGATGGCCTTCCCCAGTTCTTCGTTTTCCCGGCCTTTGTCTGCCTTTTTTTCTTCCAGATCTGCACACACGGCCTTAAGTCCGTCGATATCCGAGATCAGATCCGCGGCTTTCTTTTTTGCAGTAAGAAAAGCGGCGGCTTTTTTCCCAAGCAGGAACTGATTATACCGGGAATATTCCCGCCCGATGATCCCGAGATCTCTGTAGGTCTCCCGCAGGTTCTCCAGCCGCGCCTCGATCTCATCCATCTTTTCCATGGCCTCCACCATGGCCTGCAGGTCCTCATCGGTCAGCGTCTGCAGCGAATCATTCAGGATCTCATAATTGCGGCTGGGTTTGAATTCCTTTGAAAGCTTCGGCGCGCGGACCTTGATCAGCAGCTGGATGAACTGCCTGTACTGCTCGATCCTCGGGAAGCCGAACAGCTGGCGGTTCACCTCGCGCATGTATTCGCCCTGCTGCTCCGTAAAGAAATTCTTTTCCCCAAGCAGGTTTTTGCATTCCTGTTTCGACAGGGGAATATACTGATCCCCTGCCTCTCTGTAAAGCTCCAGGTCGATCCCCAGACGGCGCCCGTCCAGGATCACGAAGCCCCAGAAGCCCATGCCGCTTTTGCCGCGCTGAGCCCGCTGGCCGATCCCGATGGTACGGTACTCCCCGGTGTCCTCCCTTTTGAATTCCAGGAACAGATAACCGGTCACATCCTCAGGGCCGTCCTCCGTGAGAAAATAATACTCCATCCTTCGGTCATTCGAACCGAAGGGATCGAGCCGGCTCGGCGTCCTGTCCCCGTCAAGAATAAACGGGATAAAGCTCTGCGTCGTGATCGATTTGCCGGAAGCATTCTGCCCGCGCAGCAGCATCTTTCCGTTTTCAAAGGAAAAGATCTCGTGGTCATACAGCCAGAAATGAACAAAGCCCAGCCGGTTCATATGCCAGCGGTTGATCCTGTTTTCCCTGTCAAGCTCCTGTATCTGCATTATTTACTCCTGTAAAGGAGACAGGGAACGGTTCTCTGTCTCCTCATCTAAGATGTCGGTTTTTGGCATTTTTACTCAGCAATCCCAACGCGATGCGTTGTGGAAAGCTCTTTATTTGCTTCCACGTATTTAGAGCCTCTGCATATACCGCGTGGAAAAGCAAGTGTCCGGGTCTCCTCAGAACAGGCTGAGCTGGCCGTCCATCTGCTCCTGTCTGCCTTTCTCTTCCACCTGTTTTCTTTTTTTCTTTACCGGCTCATCCACTGTGCCCTGATCTGTTTTGGCAGTTCTTTTCCTCTTCTGCCTGCGTACAGTCTTTTCATCCGTATCTGTATCTGCATCCGCTCCGGCCTTACTGCGGCTTTCCGCAGGTTTTGACAGGTCATAATCCTTCGGATAATGTCCGCTGAACTTGAATGCCCCCGGGAAAATACGCACATACCCATCCTCCCGCCGCAGCAGCATCCAATCCTCCATGTAGTCCATGATCAAAGCCCTGCGTTTGTCCGCCGCCATTTCCCGCAGCTCCTTGCTCCAGGCATTGTGGAATTTCTCCGCCATATTGTCAAGGAGTCCTGCAAAAACAGAGTCAGCAATGAGAACCGTCTCTCCTGAACCTGTCTCCGACTCCGATCTCTCCTCATGTTCGGATTCCCCGGGGACAGGTGAACGGACCGCCAGTTCACGCAGACTCCCACAGACCAGCAGCACGATATCATACAAAGCCGCCGGCCCCGGGAACACTTCACCGAATGTATCCTCTTCGTCCAAAACGAAAAAAGCGGCGTTTCTGTGAATGTCCAGACGCCCTTCCAGATTTTCCTCCAGATATTTTGACACCCACTGCCTTTGATTTTTCAGGTACAGGGAATCGGCATCCTCCGCGGACTCCCAGTACATCGCCGGACAGGCCAGCAGTTCCCTGTACACCCGGTTGATGCGGAAGCGGCCGCGATCCGTATCCGCCTCGGACAGATTCTCCCGCTCAAAATCCTGCCACCCACTGTATCCGGACGTATCAAAGGAAAAGTTCACGGCAAAGAAACGGGACAGGCCTGTATTTTCATACAGCACCTCCTGATGGATATCGGCCGAGACCGTCTCCACATTTCCCTCATGCAGGAGCAGCAGGCCCTGGCCCGTCGCAAACTGCATGACCCGGATCAGGCTCCTGCGCATGGAGAAGGAGGTCCAGTCCAGCTCCATCACAGGCTTGAGCTGTGCCTCCATCATATCCGTCAGTTCCGAAAGCAGAAACGGCTCTCCGTCCTCCCGGTCCTCCAGAAAGATCAGCAGCGCACAGAACAGCACATAATCCGTCTTGTCCGTAAAATCCGTGATCCCCATGAAGGGCTGTGCATGGGCGGGAATCTTTTCCAGCTTCAGCACACGCTCATTATTGATCAGCCGCCATCCAGGGTATTCCCTGGCAAATTTTCTTGCCGCGTCCAGGCCTTCCTTTGTCTTATAGTAAAGATCCTTTTCCCGGTCTTTTATGATCCAGAATTTTTCCAGCAGTGTTCTGGAGGCTTCCACACTCATCTTTATATCCTCGTGCACCTGAAATCCGTATCTGATCAGTCACAAACTCCCTCACAGTTACGATATTTGTTGTTGAGCTTTTGTTCCACGCATCTCGCAGTAAATGCGAGGTGCTGACTGAGCAGTTACCGATATTTCTTACTTAAATTCGTAACTGTTCAGTCACAAGCTCCTTCACAGTTACGAGGCCAGCCGCAGGCTCCTTTCGTCGCATTGGAAGTGCGCCTGGCCTTGGCTGTTCAACTTTTTTCTCACGCATCTCGCAGTAAATGCGAGATACTGACTGAACAGTTAC
>JAFWDX010000513.1 GCA_017515945.1 Blautia sp.
CAGAGAACCGTCCCCTGTCTACCGCCGTTACTTATATGCTTTGTAAAGCGGTCCGAAGTTCTTACAGGCGCGGTAATCCGCTCCCTCTTTATCCATCCCGAAGGCACCCCAGGCTGCCGGGCGATAAATCTTTTCATCCGGAACATTATGCATGCATACCGGGATCCTGAGCATGGAAGCCATGGTGATCAAATCCGCGCCGACATGTCCATACACGGAGGAGCCGTGGTTTGCACCCCACGCGCGCATCATGTCATAAGCGCTCTTAAACGGACTGCCTTCCTTATGGTCACAACGCGGAGCGAACCAGGTACACGGCCATGTATAGTCGATGCGTTTCCACAGAATGTCCGTCACCTCATTCGGCAGAGCAACCGTCCAGCCCTCCGCGATCTGCAGAACGGGTCCGAGTCCTTTCACGAGATTCAGGCGCATCATGGTCACAGGCATCTCCGCCTTCGTCACGAAGCGGGATGAATAACCGCCGCCTCTGAAATACCCGTTGTCAGCCGGTGCCCATTGGGTCGCCTTCGCCATTTTTTCAATATCATCATCCGTCACTTCCCACCACTGTTTGCAGCAGGCGTTGCCGTTCTCATCGGTACACACCCCGGAGAAATCAAGAGCGGAAGCGCCGGAGTTGATCAGATGGATAAAACCGTCCGCATCTTTGGCATGACCTTCGATGTCATAACCGGTCACCCGTTTGACGGATGCGCCGCTCCAATAGGTACGCACATCGGAAAACATCGGAGCCCTGCCGGTCAGCTGTTTCTGAAACAGCATGCAAAGCCCGTTGAGGACGTCGTTCTCGGTAGCAAGCACATAGGGTTCCCTGGCGCCGTCATAGTCAAAAGAAGTAGCCAGGAATGATTCCGGATAATCGCAGTTGGGATAAAAATCCGTCCACTGGCGCTGTCCCTGGAAACCGCCTGCAATGGCGTTGTGTCCAAGAGCCTCTTCCGGGAATTTTTCAGCCAGCTTTTCATTGCCGCGCATCAGGTCTTTGATGATCACATACATTTTGACCGTAAACTCCCACTGCTCATCCTTCACTTCCCGGGATTTCTGGATCCAGTCCGGATTTTTGTCAAAGCATTCCACACACTTTTCCTTTGTCCATGCCAGTGCCCGCTGGTACTCTTCTTTGTCATAGATCCCCTCGGTCATGCGGCGGATCACCTCTACCTCATCCACAGACTCGACACGCATACCCAGATAGGCTTCAATAAAGTCCTGGTCGATGATCGAGCCGCCAATCCCCATCGTCACGGAACCGATCTGCAGATAAGAAGTACCGCGAAGAGAAGCCACCGCGACTGCCGCGCGGCCAAAGCGGAGCAGCATCTCCATCACATCATCCGGGATTTCCCCGTCATCGGCTTCCTGTACCTCATGGCCGTACATGCCAAAGGCCGGAAGACCTTTCTGCGCATGTGTGGCAAGAACGGATGCCAGATAAACCGCGCCGGGACGCTCTGTTGCGTTCAGTCCCCAGACGCCTTTGATCGTGGTTGGATCCATATCCATTGTTTCGGAGCCATAACACCAGCACGGCGTGACCGTAAGAGTGATATCCACGCCTTCCTTCTTAAACTTCTCCGCGCAGGCAGCGCTCTCGCGAACTCTTCCGATGGTTGAATCAGCGATCACGACCTTTACCGGGGTTCCATCCGAATAACGAAGATTGTCTTCATACAGTTTCTTTGCTTTCAACGCCATTCCCATGGTCTGCTCTTCCAGGGACCCTCTCACATCCAGCGGGCCTTTTCGGCCGTCAATGACAGGACGGATACCGATTACGGGACGTCCTCCGATCAGTTTTCTGGTATCAGCCATTCTTGTACCTCCATGTAAAAATATCGCGGCCGCGCCACACCTGGGGCCAGAATGGCCCCGGGTGCGGTGCGGCAGAAACGTCAGTATCAGTCATACAGGTTCGGGGCAATGCTCTCGTCGGTCATGTTCTCAGCATTGTACCAGTAGCCATCCGTCGGAACGTCGATCAGCTCCTGGCCGTTTGCGGCTGCGGTCAGCGCATAGATACAGTAGTAACCCATCATCAGCGGAGACTGTGTCACAGCGCCAAGGAATGTGCCGTCTTCAACAGCGGCCTTAATGGAGGTACCCGCGTCAAAGCCCACACCTACTACGGTGTCGCCAAGAACTTCGCGGTTGTCGTTGGCAACCAGCAGACCTTCCGCAGCGGTCTGGTTGGAACCGAATACAGCGATGGTGTCCTCCTTGTCAAGGATCGTGCCTGCCTCTGTGGAGCAAAGGTCAACAGTGGTCTGAGCCGGTACACGAACCTCAAGGATGATATCTGCGTCGCCTTCAACAGCACCCTCTGCCGCGTTCACATAAAACTCATTGCCTTCCATGGCAACCGTGTATCCATCAGCTGCAGCCAGTTCGATCAGCTTATTGATAAAGCCAAGACCGCGCTGCTGGATGTTCAGCGCATAGTTATCCTGATTGATCTCACCGATACGGACGGGTGCATCCCCGATCTGATCCTTGACAGCCTCATACAGGTTTACAGCAGCAACCTCACCGGCAGCGGTATTATCTGTGACAACCGTGCAGACAACAGAGCCTTCGGGCGCATCGGCAATGCCGGTATCAAAAGCTACGATGGGAACACCTGCGTCAACAGCTGCCTGAAGGGACTCCAGAACAGAAGAAGTATCGCAGGCTGCAAGTCCCACGCCGGCCGGCGCGCCGTTGATGGCACTGTTGAGCATGTTTACCTGGTCGGCAATATCAGACTCGGAAGCGGGTCCCTGTGCGGAATAGGTAACTCCCAGTTCTTCGGCCGCCTGATCCATGCCCTTCAAAGCCGCCTGCCAGTATGTGGACTGGA
The DNA here is from genome assembly GCA_017515945.1 of Blautia sp. GTDB lineage: Bacteria > Bacillota > Clostridia > Lachnospirales > Lachnospiraceae > Blautia_A. The sequence continues at coordinate 2,864 of JAFWDX010000513.1, forward strand.
AGGATTTGACAACGATCTGGAAATCATAAGCCTCGTTCGCGGTAATTCCCTCAAACTGTGCGACGCCTTCCGTGGTGTCGGAAAGGTTCTCAGCAGCGAGAGCCGGTACACATGCAACTGCAGCCAGAACTGCAACCATCAGAATTGCCAGCATTTTTTTCTTCATTCTCTTTTCCTCCTTCTTTTGAATGAATAAATTAATTGCTGAACCGTACTCTTTTGACGGTTCTTTATATACTAGAGGGTCTAAATACGTGGAATGCTTTGCTTCCACGTATTTAGAGCCTCTGCATATACCGCGCGGAAAAACAGGTACATTTTCCATTTATTTTATCGCGCGAGTATAAAATCCCCTGTACAGAGGAGATTTTCAAGTTTACTCGCGCGGTAACCGCTCAGATACAAACTCCTTCACAGTTACGCCGGAGGATGCATCATACGATCACTTTCCTCTTGATAATATCGATACATACCGCACCGATCAGAACCAGTCCGGTGATGATCTGCTGCATATTGGCATTAAAACCGATATATGGCAGACCCTGCTTCAGAAAAATGATGACATACGCCCCGATCACGGTTCCGTATATGGTACCATAGCCGCCCGAGGCAGAAACGCCTCCCACGATCGCGCCACCGATCGCATCCAGCTCCATGCCGGCACCTGTGCCCGGTTGAACGGTCTTGATGACTGCCGCATAGGCGATGGAAGCCAGCCCTGCGAACAGACCGCTTACCATGTAGACCATCACATGATAAAATTTCACATTGATACCGGACAGGACAGCCGCCTCCTTGTTGGAGCCGATGGCGATGGTATACCGGCCAAACCTGGTGTGCGCCAGGATGAACTGCATCAGAAGCATCAGCAGGAAGATCCACACCAGACCCAGCGGGATCTTGGTCTTGTCTGCCGTCGTGATCTTAAAGATGGCATGAAACCAGCCGTTCGCCTGTTTGGCGGTCGGCCAGGGTACGGCAAAGGATCCTGTTACAACGGACCCCAGGCCTCTGGTGATCATGCAGTTGCACAGCGTCGCCAGAAACGGTGGAAGCCCCAGGACAGAGATCAGCACGCCGTTGAAAAGGCCGATGACCACGCCGAACATGATCGATACCAGGATCGCCAGTCCTGTCGGACAGTTGTAGTTGCGGATCAGGAAGCCGCCGGCCAGCGCGTAGCAGATCATGCCCGTACCGATGGAAAGGTCAACGCCGCCTGTTATCAGCGGAAAGGCGACGCCTATGGCCATCAGGACATAATAATATGAAATGTCCATCATGCTGAGGAAAGTGGTATATTTCCCGAAATCGGAACTGATCGTGCGGAAGATCAGGTACAGCGCTATGAGAACGAAGGCGACGATGACTTCCTGGGAAAATATCGTTTTTTTCTTTGCCATTTACATCTCCCCCTTAACCGATATCGCGCGTCGCTTTGTCCATGATTGCTTCCTGCGTGGCCTGCTCGATGGGGATCTCACCCGTCTTTTTGCCCTCGCACATGACGATAATCCGGTCGCTCATCCGGAGGATCTCCGTCATCTCAGAAGAGATCATAATAATGGATTTTCCCTCGGCGGCAAGCCTGTTCATCAATTTGTAGATCTCATTTTTGGCACCGACGTCAATTCCTCTGGTCGGCTCATCAAAGATCAGAATATCACAGTTGCGTACCAGCCACTTTGCGATGACCACCTTTTGCTGGTTACCGCCGGAAAGATTGACGACCAGCTGGTCCGCGCCGGGCGTTTTGGTATCCAGTTCCCTGATGTATTGCTCCGTCACTGTCTTTTCCGCTTTTTTGTTGATAAACAGTCCGGCCATGTACTCTTTCAGAGTTGACAGCGTAGAGTTTTCCGTAATGGTCTTCTGTACCACAATGCCAAAACGCTTGCGGTCCTCCGACAAGTAGCCGATCCCATTCTTTACGGCGTCCTCAGGCGAATTGATCGTAACCTTCCGGCCGTTGATATAAATATCGCCGCTCTGCCTGGGATCCGCCCCGAACAGTGCCCTGGCGGTCTCCGTGCGGCCTGCGCCCATCAGGCCGGAAAAGCCCAGGATTTCGCCTTTGCGCAGTTCAAAGCTCACATCCTGCACCATCTTGCCCGCGTTAAGGTGCTCAACCTTCAGAACCACCGGAGCGTCATCGGGAACCATACTGTGAGTCTTGGGTTCCTCGTAGATGACACGTCCCACCATCATATTGATAATGTCTTCCTTCGTGCAGTCGTTGGTGATCAGCGTGCCCACATAAGTACCATCGCGCATGACGGTCACACGGTCCGTAATGACCTTGATCTCATCCATACGGTGCGATATGTAGATAATGCCAAGATTCTGCGCCCGGAGGCCGCGGATGATCGTGAACAGATCCTCGATCTCCTTTTCCGTCAGCGCCGCGGATGGTTCATCAAAGATAATGATCTTTGCCTTGTGGGAAATGGCCTTGGCAATCTCGCACATCTGCTGTTTCCCGACGGTCAGGTCACTCATCCTGGCTCTCGGATCGATATCGATATGCAGCTCATCAAACAGCTTTTTCGACTCCCGGATCATTTTGCGGTCATCGATCATGATGCCCTTTCTGAACTCCCTGCCGATAAAAATGTTTTGTGCCACGGTCAGGTCTCCCACCATATTCAGTTCCTGGTGGACAATGACGATGCCCGCGTCCTGAGCTTCACGGGTATTATGATACTCAACCTCTTTCCCCTCAAAAGTGATGGTTCCCGAATCCTTTGTATAGATCCCGGTCAGCACTTTCATCAGGGTCGATTTTCCCGCGCCGTTCTCGCCCATCAGCGCATGAACCTCACCCCGCCGGAGCTCGAAATTTACATGATCCAGCGCATGGACGCCGGGGAAGGTTTTGTCGATGCTATCCATGGTCAGAATAACTTCGCCCATCTTTTCCTTCTCCTTTCTGTCAGTTCCTGCGCCGTCTCGCGGAGACATCCGCGTAGACGAACACAATGACGATCAGACCGGTTATGATCATCTGCACTTCCTTGGTCATGCGCATGGCCATAATCCCTTCCTGCAGAAGAGAGATCACAAACACACCGATCAGGGTGCCGCCGATGGAAGCCAGCCCTCCGCCCATCGATGTGCCTCCCATGACGCAGGAAGCGATCGCCTCATTGTTGTAGGTATCGCCAAGACCCGGCTGTACGGTTGTGTAAGCACTGACAAAGAAGATGGCGGCGATCCCGGCCATGGTGCCGCAGATCACATAAGCCAGCATCTGCCATTTGCGGACATCTACGCCCGAAAGACGGACAGCCTCTTTGTTGCTGCCGAGGCAGAGAATAAAACGTCCGGCTCTGGTATTGTTCATCACGATGTACAGAACGATCGCAGCGATGGCAAGCGCGATCAGACCGGTGGGGATGCCGTTTACCTTGACCAGATTTCTGAACCAGCCGTTTCCGGACGGATCATTGCTCTGCGGCCAGCTGACAGACTGTGTTTTGGTAAAAACGGAACCCAGACCCTTCGCGATGTTCATGGTCGCCATGGATACGATAAATGGCGGAACGCCCACAAAGGCGACCAGGAAGCCGTTAAAGCATCCAAAGCACACGCCGATGGCAATCGTCAACAACAGCGACACGATCACAGGCATGCCAAAAGTGTTCAGGGAATACCCGGCCATCAAAGCACAGCAGAACATCACCGGCCCGATGGAAAAGTCAATTCCTCCCGTCGCGATCACAAATGTGACACCCAGAGCGAGAAAGCCCAGAAAATATACATAGTTCAGTATGCTCATGAGACGGGCCTTGCTGGCAAATCCGGGGATAATGACAGAAAACACGCCATACATCAAAAGCAGGATTATAAAAAGAATGATCCGGTTAAAGCCCAGTTTTTTGATTATCGGATTGTTCTTGATCGTTTCCAAACGACAACCCTCCTTGTATAATGACCTTCCGGGAAAGGATTAATCCGGATACACAACCGCCACTTTTCCGCATTTTCCGCTGGCCATCAGGGCATAAGCCTCATCAGCCCGCTCGATCGGGAACTCGTCCGTGATCAGGTCGCCGGGATGGATGCCCCAGCGGACCAGACGGTCGACCAGGTCCATCATCCGCCAG
>JAFWDX010000514.1 GCA_017515945.1 Blautia sp.
AGATATTATACTGTTCACCCACAATCCGTCCTCCTTTTCAGTTCTTTTAATTTTTGTGCAACATGTCCTCTTTGAGATAGAATATGACAACCATCTCTCACTATATATTATATAATACTGTATAAAAAAAGAAAAGTCAGAAATGAGTCAGACCCTTCAAAATGAGGTCAGAGTCGCACTTGTATTTTGAACGTTCTTATGTATAATATATCGTGACTGTTAAGGAATATGATCTGAATTGTTATAAAGAGCTGATGGAGGAAGATAATGGAGTATCGTACAGAGCATGATTCCATGGGAGAGATGCAGGTTCCGGCTGACGCCTACTGGGCTGCGCAGACACAGCGCAGTTATGAAAATTTCAGGATCGGCACGGAGAAGATGCCCATGGAGATCATCCGGGCTTTTGCCATTCTTAAGAAAGCTGCGGCCATGGCAAACGCGCGTCTGGGAAAACTCGATGAGGAGAGAAAAAACCTGATCGCACAGGTATGCGACGAAATCCTGGAAGGCAGACTGGACAGCCATTTCCCGCTGGCCGTATGGCAGACCGGCAGCGGCACCCAGTCCAACATGAATGTGAATGAGGTGATCGCCAACCGGGGTAATGAGATCGCCGGAAAGAAGCTGCTTCATCCCAATGATACCGTCAACATGTCCCAGAGCTCCAATGATACCTTCCCCACGGCCATGCATATCGCTGCGGTGACAGCGGTACAGGATAAGCTGATCCCTGCTCTGGACAGGGCTGTAGTGACCCTGCAGCGCCTGGAGGAAGAGAACCAGGGCATAGTCAAAAGCGGGCGTACACATCTGCAGGATGCAACCCCGATCGGCTTTTCACAGGAGATCAGCGGATGGCGGAGCATGCTCGAGCATGGACGGGAAATCCTGTCTGCTTCGCTGGTACCTTTGTATGAACTGGCGCTGGGAGGAACGGCGGTAGGCACAGGCCTGAACGCCCCGGAGGGTTTCGCCGAGGCGGCCGCAGAGGAAGCAGCCGCACTGACAGGCAGGCCGTTCGTGACAGCCCGCAACAAATTTCACGCGCTGACGGCAAAGGACGCGCTTGTCTTTTCTCATGGGGCCATGAAGGCGCTGGCGGCGGATCTGATGAAGATCGCCAATGATGTCCGCTGGCTGGCCTCGGGACCCAGATGCGGCCTCGGAGAGATCACGATCCCGGCAAATGAGCCGGGCAGTTCGATCATGCCCGGCAAAGTCAATCCCACTCAGTGTGAGGCGGTGACCATGGTAGCCGTACAGGTCATGGGAAACGATGTCGCCGTAGGCATGGCTGCCTCACAGGGGAATTTTGAACTGAATGTGTTCATGCCGGTGCTGATCTACAATTACCTGCAGTCGGCCCGGCTGCTTTCGGATGTGCTGGATTCCTTTAACGCCAACTGCCTTTCCGGGCTTAAGGCAAACAGGGAAAAAATGCATGAGAACCTCCATAATTCCCTCATGCTCGTTACGGCGCTGAATCCGTATATCGGATATGAAAACGCCGCCAGGACAGTACATAAAGCCTTTGAAGAGAATATCCCGCTCAGGGAAGCCTGCGTAAAACTGGGCTTTCTGACCGAAGAGCGCTTCGACGAAGTGTTTCACCCGGAACAGATGATCTGAAAAATAATGTAAATTTGATCGCGCGAATACACAAAATAATTATAGTGGAGAAAAAACTGCATGCAGTTCGGCAAGATCCGTATTAAAGATGGAGAAATCATTTATCCCGGTCATATGATGTTCGGGGTCATACCCTGCAGAGAGATCGTATGGGCTTATCATGGCAGAGAGAGCAGCGAGCAGTCGGGGGAGGACCGGCAGGTCGTGACGAACAGTCTGGTGATCGTGACGGACAGACCCAGGACTTACAGGTTTGCCATGACGGAAAGAGAGGCTGTCCAGTGCATACAGGCACTGCGGACCATCAATCCGGATATTGTGACCGGTTATCCGAGAGGAATGCGGGTTCCCGGTCAGAACCTTTATAATACCAGGGACCTGGGAGCTTTTGAAGTGCAGGACGGACGGCATATCCTGCCGTGCCGCCTGCTGCGCAGCGCGGAGCTTTATCATCTCTCCGTCACGGATAAGGAGCTGCTCACGGGTCAATATCATATCCGCACGGTCATTGACCTGCGCAGCGCGGCAGAGAGAAGGAAACGCCCGGATGATATCCTGCCGGGTGTGGAATACCATCCCCTGCCCCTGCTGGATGAGACCTCTGATCTGCTGTTTCAGAGGCCTGGCATCATGGACATTCTGGCAGATCTGGAAGGCGACCCGGAAGAGGTCATGAGACAGAATTACGTCCATATGGTGAGAGACCCGTATACCATCGGCCAGCTTGCCAGGATCATAGAGACCTTCAGACATAACGGAAACGGTGCCGTTCTCTGGCACTGCAGCAACGGGAAGGATCGGACAGACCTGGTGACGGCCGTCCTGATGTGCGTGCTGGGGGTCGACCGCGATACGATCATCGAGGAATTTCTGCGCACCAGAGTCTGGCTGGAGGAGGAAAAAAACGATCTGATCCGGCTGATGAGCGCCCGTGGCTTTGAGGAATATATCATGGGCAGACGGATCCGTTCCTTTTATGAAGTCAAGGCTTCTTACCTTGAAAGCGCTTTTGAAGCACTGGAAAAGGACTATGGTTCCATGGATCGTTTTCTGAAAAAAGCGCTGTTCGTGACGCCAAGGATCCAGGAGGAGCTGCGCGATAAATATCTTATTTAAGATGATATTATATCCATATAGCATGGTTGTTTGCTAAGGTATATTTACAGATTTTAGGCATGCTTATTGACAAAAAAATCTGTATTGCTATAATGTTAGAAGCTATTTTTTATGGAATAAGAGGTGACAAATGCCAAAACGTATTCTATCACTGCTGGTAGACAACAACCCTGGTGTGACCAGCCGGGTGTCGGGTCTGTTCAGCAGAAGAGGCTATAATATCGACAGCTTCAGTTCGGGCGTCACGCTGGATGAGCGCTTTACGCGGATCACACTCGTGTGCAGCGGGGACGGCAATATCCTGGAGCAGATCACGAGGCAGCTGGAGAAGCTGGAGGATGTCCGCGACATTAAGGTGCTTGAGCCGGATACGAGTGTGATCCGGGAGCTTGTCCTGGTCAAGGTATCCGTCAATCCCGCCCAGCGCCAGGGTGTATTTTCCGTTGCGGATATTTTCCGGGCCAAGATCGTCGATGTCAGTGTGGACTCTCTGGTCATAGAGATGACCGGAAACAAGAGCAAAGTGGATGCGTTTATCCGGCTGCTCAGCGACTATGAGATCCTGGAGCTTGCCCGTACGGGTGTGACAGGGCTGTCCAGAGGCGCGGACGACGTAACTTATCTATGAACCAATATAACGGTTCAGTCAGCACTTCACATTTACTGTGAGGTGCGTGAGTGTGGTTTTTTTAAAGTTTTTTATAATTTACCAGGAGGTTTATCATGGCAGCAAGAATTTTTTACCAGGAGGACTGCAACCTTTCTCTGCTTGAGGGAAAAAAGATCGCGATCATCGGCTACGGCAGCCAGGGCCATGCCCATGCGCTCAACCTTAAAGAGTCCGGCCTTGATGTAGTGATCGGTCTGTACGAGGGCAGCCGTTCCTGGAAAAAGGCCGAGGATCAGGGTTTTCAGGTCTATACCGCGGCTGAGGCCACAAAGATGGCGGACGTCATCATGATCCTGATCAACGATGAGAAGCAGGCAGATCTTTATAAGAAGGACATTGAGCCCAACCTTGAAGAGGGCAATATGCTCATGTTCGCCCATGGCTTCAACATCCATTTCGGATGCATCGTTCCTCCGGCAAATGTCGACGTGACCATGATCGCCCCCAAGGCTCCCGGCCACACCGTACGCAGTGAGTATCAGGCCGGCAAGGGCACACCCTGCCTGGTAGCTGTAGAGCAGGATTATACCGGCAAGGCTCTGGAAAAAGCACTGGCCTATGGCCTCGGCATCGGCGGAGCCCGCGCGGGACTTCTGGAGACGACCTTCCGCACAGAGACCGAGACAGACCTCTTTGGTGAGCAGGCCGTGCTTTGCGGCGGTGTCTGCGCACTGATGCAGGCAGGCTTTGAGACGCTGACAGAGGCCGGCTATGATCCGAGAAATGCATATTTCGAATGCATCCATGAGATGAAGCTGATCGTTGACCTGATCTATCAGTCCGGTTTTGCAGGAATGAGATATTCCATTTCCAATACGGCTGAGTATGGCGATTATGTCACCGGTCCCAAGATCATCACTCCGGAGACAAAGCAGACCATGAAAAAGATCCTTGCGGATATCCAGGACGGCACATTTGCCAAAGAGTTCCTGCTGGATATGTCCCCCGCCGGCCGTCAGGTTCATTTCAAAGCCATGCGCAGAAAAGCTGCGGAGCATCCGGCTGAAAAGATCGGCGAAGAGATCCGTAAGCTCTACAGCTGGAATGGTGAGGAAAAGCTTATAAACAACTGATTACGGACGATTTGTAACTGATCAGTGACAATGATTTTTACCGCCTGGAGGCCTGGTCTCCAGGCGGATTTTTTGGGTAATTATTTAAAAGGAGTGAACGGTAACATGTACATCTTTCTTGCAGTATCATCGGCGTTGTTTGCGGGTCTCATGCTGACCCGTGTCTTCAGACTTTTAAAACTCAATTTCCCGGATGTGACGGCCTTCCTGATCGCCGGCCTGCTGATCGGTCCCTACGGGTTGGGACAGATCGGACTGAAGGGGTTGGGGTTTGTTTCCATGCGCGATGTGGAGGCGATCAGCATCGTCAATACTACGGCACTGGGTTTTATCGCCTTTTCGATCGGAAGTGAATTCAGGCTGGAGGAGCTGAAGCATACCGGAAGACAGGCCACTATCATCGGTATTTTTCAGGCAGTGGTAGCCGCAGCCCTGGTGGATGTGGTGCTGGCCGTCATCCATTTCATCCTCGGAGAAGAGGTTTTTCCCCTTTCCGCGGCTATCGTGCTGGGTGCCATCGCTTCCGCGACTGCACCGGCTGCGACGCTGATGGTCGTCAGGCAGTACAAGGCGGACGGCCCTCTGACGCGCCTGCTGTTGCCGATCGTTGCGCTGGATGACGCGGTAGGCCTTGTGATCTATTCAGTATCGATGGGAATCGCCCGGGCCATGCAGGGAGGAAATCTGGATATGATCTCGATCGGGATCAATCCTCTGCTGGAGATCATCTGCTCACTGATACTGGGGGCCGTGCTGGGTCTGTGCCTGTCGCTCCTGGAAAAGCTTTTCCACTCAAATTCCAACCGTCTTTCCCTGACGATCTCATTTGTACTGCTGACGATCGCGCTTTCCTATCTGGAGATCCCCGTCGGTCCGGTGACGATCTCTTTTTCATCACTTCTGGTGTGTATGATGCTGGGGACAATTTTCTGCAACGTCAGCGAATTCTCCGGCGATATCATGCAGAGAGCCGAAAAATGGACGGCTCCGCTGAACGCTTCATTTTTTGTGCTGAGCGGAGCAGAACTGGAGCTGAGTGTATTTCAGAATCCGGCATATGTCGCGATCGGTGTGATCTACATCATTGCGCGTTCGCTGGGCAAATATATTGGAGCCCGGATCAGCTCTACCGCCACCGGATGTGATGAAAATGTGCGCAAGTATCTTGGTATAACCCTGCTTCCGCAGGCCGGTGTGGCCTTGGGGATGTGCGCACAGGCCATGGTGCTGGGTGAATTTGAGGGGACGATCATCCGTAATGTCACGCTCTTTGGCGTGCTGATTTATGAGCTTGTAGGCCCGCTGCTGACACGAAACGCACTGATGAAGGCAGGAGAGATCGCACCGATTCCGGAAAACAAGAAGACCAGGGAGAGATTCCGGGTAAATGCAAGGTGAAGGAGCTTGTGACTGAACAGTTACCAGTTAGGTTTTATTGTGAATTATAAGGAGGCTTTATGATTCAGGAGAGACTGCAGAGACTGCGTGAGAGAATGAAGGTGCATGGAATCGATGCGGTCCTTGTACCAACAGATGACTTTCATTCCTCCGAATATGTAGGGGATTATTTTAAGTGCAGAAAGTATATCACGGGCTTTACCGGGTCAGCCGGTACAGCACTGATCTTTATGGATGAAGCCGGATTATGGACCGACGGCAGGTATTTCATTCAGGCGGCGGCTCAACTGGAAGGAACAGGGGTGACGTTATTCAGGGATGGAGAAGAAGGAGTTCCCTCTTACGCGGATTATCTTACGCAGAAGCTGAAAGAAGGACAGACACTGGCGTATGACGGCCGGACGCTGTCTGCATCGATCGCGGAGAAACTGGCCGGAAAGCTTGCGGAATGCAAGGTCCGCGTCCGTGAGGATCTGGATCTGGTCGGGGAGATCTGGGAAGACCGTCCGTCCATGGATCCACAGCCGGTATGGGAGCTCGGTCTGCGCTGGGCCGGGAAGAGCCGGGTGGAGAAATGCGCTCTGGTGCGCAAAGAGATGGAGAAAAAAAAGGCAGATGTACTGCTGATGACCAGTCTGGATGATATTGCCTGGCTCCTCAATCTCAGGGGGGATGACATCCATTGCTGCCCGGTCTTTCTGTCTTATCTGGCCGTGACCAGGGATGAGATCCGTCTGTTCGCCTTCAGAGAGGCATTCCCGGACGAGATCGTACATGCCCTGGCGGCTGATGGTATAGAGCTGCATCCATATGAGGAGATCTACAGGTATGCCTCCGGGCTCGAGGCTCCGTGCCGGGTGATGATCTGCAGGGAAAAGACAAACAGTCTGCTCGTACACAGCCTGGCAGACGGGACAGAGATCGTGGACGGCCCGCTGCCAACTGCGCTTCCCAAGGCATGCAAGAACCAGACTGAAGTGGAAAATATGAGGCAGGCGCATATAAGAGATGCTGTCGCTGTGACCCGTTTCATATACTGGCTCAAAAAGAATGTCGGGAAAAAGCCCATCACGGAGCTTTCCGCAGCTGAAAAGCTTTACGAGCTGAGAAAAAGCCAGCCAGGTTTCCTCGGGAACAGTTTTGATCCGATCATTGCCTACGGAGAGCATGCGGCAATCTGCCATTATTCTCCCTCAAAGGAGACAGATCTGCCTCTGCAGCCAAAAGGTTTTGTACTGGCGGATACAGGCGGCCATTATCTGCAGGGCACGACGGATATCACCAGGACGATCGCTCTGGGAGAGCTGACGCAGGAGGAAAAGCTGTTCTTTACCGCAGTACTGGCAGGCCACCTCGATCTGGCGGCGGCCAGATTCCGCAAAGGAGTGGCAGGATATGATCTGGACGTCCTGGCCAGAGCGCCGTTGTGGGAGCTTGGAGCGGATTACAATCACGGAACCGGGCATGGAGTCGGCTATCTGCTTAACGTGCATGAAGGCCCGCAGCGCCTGCATTGGCGCATTGCCCCGGGAACGGCTCCGAGCGCATCTTTCGAAGAGGGGATGATCACATCCGATGAACCGGGATACTATGCGGAAGGTAAATTCGGCATCCGCCATGAAAATCTGCTGGTCTGCCTGAAATCTGTCCCCGTTACACCGGTCGGGGGGATCCGTGCAGAGCCTGAAATACCGCTGCTCTGCTTCGAACCGCTGACATTGGTGCCCTTTGACAGGGAAGCAATCCTGCCGGAGAGGCTGACGGATGGGCAGCGTGCGCAGCTTAATGTGTATCATGAAAAAGTTTATGAGACTCTTGCTCCGTTTATGGAAGGAGAGGAGCTGGCCTGGCTGCGGGAAGTGACGCAGGAGATATAGTTTTACATGAGTCAGGGGGAGAGTCAAGGGGGACAGGCTTCTCGACTCAGAATGAGTCAGGGGGA
>JAFWDX010000515.1 GCA_017515945.1 Blautia sp.
AATCTCCGATAAATAGATTATAATAATCAAAAACAAAGTCATTTTCACCATTTAAATCCAGACACGTGCACCGCGCATCTGGAAGAATACCCAAATCTCCAGCCTGATCCCGGACTTTTTTGCCTGTTTTTTCCGTCAGGGTAAATCTGCAAAAACAGCGGCAACTATCCACAGTTATTTCAGTTTATCTACAAAAAAGGAGGGTATCTGATGAAAAAGTATCTTAGCCTGCTTCTGATTGCTGCCATGCTCATGGTCGGTGCGACCGGCGTCATGGCCGATGAGCTGGACGTAAACGACGATGGTACCATCAACAATCCCGAGGCCGTACAGGTGGCGGAGGGTGATCTTTCCTTCTGGTCCCTGTTCACCGGCGGCGACGGCGAGTGGTTCGGCCAGATCGTCGACGCTTACAATGCGACCTCTCCCAAGAATCCCATGGAGTGCATCACCCTGGTATGGGATGACTATTACACAAAGCTGCAGACAGCCGTCGCGACAGGCAACGGCCCGGATACCGGCGTCTCCCATGTATCCAAGCTGTATGAACTCGTAGAAACAGGCGTGGCTCTTCCCATCACAGACTATCTGGATGAGCTCGGCGTGAACCTTGCCGACCTGTATGAGCAGGCCTCCATCGACTCCGTCACCTTCGACGGCGAAGTCTACGCGATCCCGCTGGATACCCACTGCGAGGTCATGTATTACAACCTTGACCTGCTGGCTGACGCCGGCGTGACCGAGGATGATGTAAAGGCCATCGCCTCCGCCGACGACTTCAATGCCATCCTGCAGAAATGTAAGGATGCCCTTCCCGAGGACGTGACGCCCCTCGCGCTGACCAACAGCGGCGACGATCCCTTCCGTATCTGGTATGCCGCTTACTTCCAGCTGGGCGGCACGGATTTCGTCAACGACGACGCCACAGAGACCACCCTCGACGAGGATGCGGCCAAGGCTGCCATGGAGTGGGTCAAGAGCCTGTATGACAACGGATATATCCTTCCCGGCATTGATGATCACTCCGCGATCTTCCAGTCCGGCAAGGCTGCCTTCGAGTTCGGCGGCACCTGGGTCACCGGTACCTTTAACAACACCGAGGGTCTGAACTTCAACGTAGCCGAGTTCCCGAAGCTCTTCGGCGATCCCGCATACTGCTGGGCTGATTCCCACACCCTGATCCTGCCGGCCAACGACAAGCGCACCGAGGAAGAGTCTCTCGAAGCTGTCCGCTTCCTGGTCTATGCTTCCAACGACGGCGGCATCATCTGGTCCGGCTCCGGTCAGATCCCGTCTGCCATCACCGCCAACCAGAGCGACGAGTACAAGAAAATGAAGGGCTTCAACATCGTCGGCGAGCTGGGTCTTGCGAAATACGCGCCCAGAGCCACCAGCTATTACGGCGGCATGAAGGCTGACATCATCAACGCCCTGAATGGTTACTGGCAGGATGTCACCGACTTCGACGCTTCCTATGAGGCACTTTACGCAGCCATCGAGGACAACCTCGACTGATACAGGCATATGCACCTGTAATCCTGCCTGAACATCCGGCGGCTGCCGTCTCCCGGTCTTCGGATCCGGGAGAGGCAGCCGCC
>JAFWDX010000516.1 GCA_017515945.1 Blautia sp.
ACCTGTCCCCGTGACTCATTATTTACTGGAGGTCATACAAATGAGAAACAGAAATTATCGATTCCGCGTAACTGTTCAGTCAAAAGCTCCTTCACAGGTAAGAATCAAGTCTCTGTGGCTCTCCGGAATGGTACTCTGTATTACAGCCTGGCTTCTGACGGCTGCTCCCGCCTATGCCAAAGATCCATCCGGTGAAGATCTGCTCTACGCCACCCAGTTTTCTGTAGAAGTACAGTCAAATGGAACCTCCCTGATCACCATCGGAAACCAGGATCGTTACCTGCTGGTGCCGGAGAACGTGCCGGTACCGGCCGATGTACCGGAGGACGTGACGGTTTTGTGTCAGCCGCTTGACTGCATCTATCTGGCGGCCTCATCCGCCATGGATTTCTATCGCGAACTGGGCATACTGGATCAGGTGCGCCTGACCAGCACAAAAGTTGCGGACTGGAGCCTCTCCCAGGTGAAGGATGCTCTGGAAAATGGCACGATGCTCTATGCCGGCCGCTACAGCACGCCGGATTATGAATTGATCCTGGGGGAAGGGACAAAGCTGGCGATTGAATCAACCATGATCTATCACAGCCCTGAGACGAAAGAAACCCTGGAATCGCTGGGAATCCCGGTTCTGGTGGAACGCTCAAGCTATGAACCGGATCCGCTTGGAAGGATGGAATGGATCAGGCTTTATGGCCTGCTCGCCGGTTGTAAAGATCAGGCTGATTCCTTCTTTGAAAAACAGATCAGCCGGCTGAAGCACATACAGCAGACGCAGACCGGAAAACGGGTCGTGTTTTTTCATATCAGCGGCAGCGGATACGCCGTGGTGCGCAAACCGGGAGATTATGTGTCCCGGATGATCGCCATGGCCGGCGGCGAATACTTTCTGGGTACAGACAAAGACCCTCAGGACAATGCCCTCTCCACCATGAACATGGAGATGGAGAGCTTCTATGAGGCGGCGAGGGACGCGGACATCCTGATCTACAACAGCACGATCGACGGAGATATCCGCACGATCGATGAACTTCTCGGAAAAAGCCCGCTGCTTGCCGATTTCAGAGCGGTGAAAGAAGGGAATGTCTGGTGTACCGGCAGAAATATGTTCCAGCAGGCCACGGGCATCGGTGAGATGATCCTGGATCTGAGCCGGATCATTCAAGGCAGCACTGACAATGGGGAAGAACTGACATATCTGCATCCAGTCATATGAGTCAGGGGGACAGGTTCCTTGACTCATAAAATGAAAAATGGTTACTGTGAAGGAGCTAATGACTGTACGAATACGACAAATGGAATTTCCATTTCCAAATGAAAACAGGTGACATCCGATGAGCAGAAGATATCGTTATATAACAGGTTTTATCATATTGTTGGTTGCGACAGGGTTGCTGCTGCTCATAAACGCAACTGCGGGAAGTGCCGCACTTTCTCCTGCGGCGGCCCTGCGGATCCTGTTTGCCATGGATAAGGACAGCACGGAAACCGCCAGCCGGATCATCTTTACGATCCGGCTCCCCAGACTTGTGGCAGCCGCTCTGCTGGGAGGTGATCTGGCCGTATCCGGTTTTCTGCTGCAGACATTTTTTGCCAATCCGATCGCAGGTCCTTTTGTCCTGGGTATTTCTTCGAGCGCAAAGCTGTGTGTAGCTCTGGCATTGATCTTTGCCCTGGGACACGGGTTTATCCTGAATTCTGCCATGCTGATCGGAGCCGCCTTCGCAGGTGCGCTGCTTTCACTGGGCCTGATCCTGATTATGGCTGGCAGAGTAAAAAAACTGTCGGTCCTGATCATATGCGGCGTCATGATCGGATATATCTGCTCTGCCGTCACGGATATCGTGGTGACCTTTGCAGATGATTCCAATATCGTCAACCTGCACAACTGGTCCATGGGCAGCTTTTCCGGGATGAGCTGGGGAAATGTGCGTTCGATCGCGATCGTGACTGCGCTGGCTGTGCCGGCTGTCGTGCTGCTGGCGAAGCCGATGAACGCCTATCAGCTCGGAGAATCATACGCTCTCAGCATGGGCGTGAATGTCCGATGGTTCCGTGTGTCTTTGATCCTTCTGTCAAGCGTTCTCTCTGCGTGTGTCACGGCCTTTGCTGGCCCGATCTCCTTTGTAGGCGTTGCGGTGCCTCATCTGGTCCGCACTGCCTTCGGCACATCAAAACCGCTGGTCATACTCCCTGCTTCGTTTCTGGGAGGTGCTGCATTCTGCCTTTTCTGCGATCTGATCGCCCGGACCATGTTCGCACCTTCTGAGCTCGGCATCAGCACAGTTACGGCTGTATTCGGTGCACCGGTGGTCATCTGGATGCTGATGCGCAGATGAGTCAGGGGGACAGGTTCCCTGACTCACACGTAAACACTTCTGAGCAGGGCATCAGCACGGCCACGGCCGTATTCGGTGCACTGGTGGTTATCTGAATGTTGATGCACAGATGAGTCAAGGAACCTGTCCCCCTGACTCATCGCACCTTCTGAGCTGGGCATCAGCACGGTCACGGCCGTGTTCGGTGCACCGGTGGTCATCTGGATGCTGATGCGCAAATGAGTCAGGGAACCTGTCCCCCTGACTCATTATCGAACATTATGTGGAACAGTTGATAGTCTATATAACAAATGCTATAATCAAAAACTGGTTTTCCTGTCATAAAAAGAATAGTAAAATCCTGTGGAAGGGGAGGACAATTCAAAAATGAAAAAGCTGTTGTATTCCGGACAGATGAAGGCGCTGGATGCCTATACGATCGAACAGATCGGCATTCCCTCCCCTGTCCTCATGGAGCGCGCCGCATTGGAGGTCGTCCTGCGAATCAAAGCCAGAGGCTGCTGCGGCAGGATCCTCGTGCTTTGCGGGACCGGTAATAACGGCGGAGACGGGATCGCCGTGGCACGCATCCTGTTCCAGCAGGGATTCGACTCGGCATATTACGTAGCCGGGAATGAAGCTCATTACACAGACCAGACACGGCTGCAGATCTCGATCGCGGATGCGCTCGGCGTTCCGAGAATATACGATCCGGAGCCGGAAAGGCCGTCTGTACTGGTGGATTCGCTTTTCGGCGTCGGTCTGTCCCGGCCGGTGACAGGGAAATATGCCCGACTGATCGACTGGATGAACAGGATGGATGCCTGGAAGATCGCTGTGGATATTCCATCCGGAGTAGACGCAGATACCGGGCAGATTCTTGGGACAGCCTTCAGGGCGGATGAAACCGTGACCTTTGCTTTTGGAAAACCGGGTCTGTATTTGGATCCGGGCAGAGCACTGGCCGGAAAGGTATCAGTGGCGGAAATCGGTGTCACATGGCAGGAGAAGGCTTTTACCACAGTACATTGCAGCGGTTCCAGGAGACTTCTTGAAAAAGCAGACCTGCAGCCGCTTTTATATCGTGAACCGGCCGGCCACAAGGGAACCTTTGGCAAGGTGCTGGCAGTCGCCGGTTCTGCAGGAATGTGCGGAGCGGCATACCTGTGCGGGGCAGCCGCACTCAGGACTGGGTGCGGAATGGTGCGGATCCAGACTCCTCAGGAGAACAGGATTCCCCTGCAGACCCTGCTGCCGGAGGCCATGATCGCCTGTTCTGACAGGGAAGCAGACTGGCAGGCATATCTGGACTGGGCGGACGTTCTCATCATCGGCCCGGGACTTGGAACGGATGAAAATGCGCTGCGGCGTTTTTCCTGGTTCCTGCACGGCGCATGGGAGCAGAAAAAGCCCGTCGTTCTGGATGCGGACGGTCTGAACCTGCTCAGCGCCTTTCCGGAGAATTATAAAGGCTGGTTAGATGAAGGCGTGATCCTGACGCCCCATATCGGAGAGATGAGCCGGCTGACAGGAAAAAACCCCGCAGATCTGACAGCTGACCGGATCCGGGCGGCCCATGAAACAGCACAGAAATACGGAGCGGCCTGTATCATGAAGGATGCGGCTTCCGTGACCGCTTCGCCCACAGGAGAGGTATATATCAATACAACCGGAAATAACGGGATGGGAACTGCCGGGAGCGGGGACGTGCTGGCCGGAGTGCTGGGAGGCCTTCTGGCACTCAACTGCAGAAGGGAGATAAGCAAACCGGATGATCCTGCCATAATCGCAGACGGAGGCCCTTATTATGCTTCCGGAAGAAGAGATGCACCACGGGGATTGTCGACTCCGGGTGTGTTTATCGCTGCCGCCGGCGTTTACCTGCACGGAATGGCCGGCGATCTGGCTGCCATGGAGGAAGGACCGCACGCGATGACAGCCGGGTCGATCGTGAATCATATCGGTCGCGCCATTTCGGAGAGTCTGAAATGAAGTTTTTCATTTATATGATCGTGCGAGTATAAAAACTGTATACCAATATAAGAAAGAGAGATCTGGCACAAAATGGAGTATGATACAAGAGAAGATAAGAGACTGACGGCCTATATTTCACTGTCCGCTGTGGAAGCAAACTTCGAAGCCATGAGGCGCAATCTGAAGGAAGGCACAAAGATCACCGCCGTGATCAAGGCGGATGCATACGGACATGGGGCTCTGCCCATTGCCCGGATGATGGAGCCAAAGGATTATATCTGGGGCTTTGCCGTTGCCACAGCCCAGGAAGCGGTTTCCCTGTATGACGCCGGGATCCGCAAGCCGATCCTCATCCTTGGCCATGTGTTTGAGGATACCATGGAGATGCTGGCCGCCCGGGATATCCGGATCACCGTCAGCAGCCTGGAGCTGGTTAAAAGCTACGCGCAGGCCGGAGAACGCATCGGGAAAAAGGTCCTCGTTCATCTGGGACTTGACACAGGCATGAGCCGGATCGGATTTGCGGATGAACCGGAGAGCATAGAGCCGATCAGAGAGATCAGCAGAATCGACAATCTGCAGATCGAAGGACTCTTTACCCATTTTGCCAGGGCAGACGAGACCGATGTCACTCCGGCCAGGGTACAGCTGGAGCGATATCAGCGCTTTGCCGCCTTGCTGGAAGAGGATGGCATCCACATCCCGATCCATCACTGCTCTAACAGTGCCGGCATCATTCGCCTGCAGGAGGCCAACATGGATATGGTGCGGGCCGGAATTACGATTTATGGGATCTATCCTTCTGACGAAGTGGAAAAAGAGCCCGTACCGCTCAGACCGGTCATGTCCCTGGTCAGCCATGTCTCCCATGTAAAAACGATCAAAGCCGGCACCGCGGTCAGCTACGGCGGGACCTATACCGCACCCGGGGATGTGCGTCTGGCGACTGTTCCCGTCGGCTATGCTGACGGCTATCCGCGGCTTCTTTCCGGCAAAGGATGGGTGCTGATCGGCGGTAAAAAAGCCCCGATCTGCGGACGCGTATGCATGGATCAGTTCATGGTGGATGTCACGGATATTGAGGGTGTCACAGTCGGTTCACTGGTTACGCTGATGGGTACACAGGGTGAGGAGACGATATCGGTGGAGACACTCGGTGATCTTTCAGGCAGATTTCCCTATGAATTTGTCTGTGATATCGGAAAACGAGTACCGAGAGTCTATACATATGATACCGAAGCACATGCTTGATAATAATCTTATATTAGAGGGTCTTAATACGTGGAACGCTTTGCTTCCACGTATTTAGAGCCTCTGCATATACCGCGCGGAAAGCAATGTACATTTTCCATTTATTTGATCGCGCGTAACTGTTCAGTCAGCACCTCGCATTTACTGCGAGGTGCGTGGAACAAAAGATCAACAGCCAAGGCCAGGCGCACTTCTAATGCGACGAAAGGAGCCTGCGCCTGGCCTCGTAACTGTGAAGGAGCTTGTGACTGA
>JAFWDX010000517.1 GCA_017515945.1 Blautia sp.
ATCAGGCCGGATCAGCCCAGAGCAAAGCTGCTCCCGCCGCTGAGGTGAAAGAGCCGGTCCAGGTTGCGGCTGCCGCAGAACCGGTCAAAGAGCCTGTCCAGACACCCGCACCAAAACCGAAGACAACGACTGCCGGATCAGGAGCTGCTGCAAAGCCGGCGGCATCCGCGACAGCGCCAACGACCACGCCCGCCTCCGGAAAGGAGAACGTTGGTCAGATGATTTTGGAAAAGGGCAGTGCCGTGGGTAAAGCCTTTACAAAAGATGGAGCTGTAGGCCATGCCTTTACAAAGGAAGGCGCCGTAGGTAAAGCCGGAAGCGCCGTGGGCCATGCCTTTACCAAAGAAGGTGCTGTAGGTAAGGCCGGAAGCGCCGTAGGTCATGCCTTTACAAAGGAAGGAGCCGTAGGTAAAGCCGGAAGCGCCGTGGGCCATGCCTTTACAAAGGATGGTGCTGTGGGTAAGGCCGGGAGCGCCGTAGGTCATGCCTTTACAAAGGATGGTGCTGTAGGTAAGGCCGGGAGCGCCGTGGGCCATGCCTTTACAAAGGAAGGAGCCGTGGGTAAGGCCGGCAGTGCCGTGGGTCATGCCTTTACCAAGGAAGGCGCCGTAGGCAAAGCCTTTACAAAGGAAGGTGCGATCGGCAAAACCTTTGGAAAGGATGGAACGGTTTCCAAGTCCCTCTCAACGGCAAAGAAAAAATTTGATGATTCTGATTCTATTATCAAAGACAAGACGTTCCTGAAGGGTGCCGGCGCAGGTATCGGACTGGCGGCGGTATGCGTCATCGCATGGACGATCGGTGCGGCGCTGGGCAAAGGCGCGGGTCCCAAGACAATCCTTTCCGATCCTGCCCGTGAGCAGAAGTTCGGATATCTGCAGGAGCTCATCACAAAGTCCTACCTCGAGGACGTGGATGAGAGCAAGCTGACAGAGGGCGTGTATGCAGGTCTGGTTTCCGGACTGGGAGATCCTTATTCCAAATATTTGACCGCCGAGGAATATGCGGCGACGGATTCCTCCACGTCCGGCACCTATGTAGGACTGGGCGTCCAGATGATGAAGAACGCGGACGGATATGCCGAGGTCACTGCTGTCTATGAGGGCAGCGCGGCTCAGGGAGCCGGCATGCTGGCCGGAGATGAGATCCGTGCGATCGACGGGGCGGATGTCGTGCCGATGACAACGGCTGAGATCGTTTCCGCTATTCAGAATGGCAAGGAACAGACCGTGCTGACCGTTTACAGGCCGGATACGGATGAGACGCTGGAGCTGACCGCTACTCTGAGCGAGGTTGAGATCCCGACTGTTTCCTGGGAGCTCCTTGACGGCCAGACAGGCCTGATCCGGATCACCGGTTTTGCCGGCGTGACGAAAGGACAGTATGACGCAGCCATGGAAGCGCTCCGCGCCGACGGCATGCAGAACCTGGTCATCGACCTGCGCGACAACAACGGCGGCCTTCTCACTTCAGCCTGTGACATCCTGCGCGAGATCCTTCCGGAAGGCACGATCGTCTACACTGAGGACAAAGACGGCAACCGCAAGGAGGAGACCTGTGACGGACAGCAGGCTCTGGATATGCCTCTGGCTGTTCTGGTCAATGGCTCCAGCGCAAGTGCGGCCGAGATCTTCGCAGGCGCGGTCAAGGATCTCGGTGCCGGTACCGTGATCGGAACGACCACGTATGGCAAGGGCGTCGTACAGTCCATACATCAGCTCTCCGACGGCAGCGCCGTGAAGCTGACCGAGGCGAAGTATTATACGCCGAACGGAAATGACATCAACGGTGTCGGCATTACGCCCGATGTTGAAGTCGGCACAGACCTGATCTACTATCCGGGTTCCGTTCTGGATAAAGAGCTGGATGGACAGCTTGCCCAGGCTCTTGAGACTGTAAGGTCATAATTATTAGAATAAAACCGCGGGAACGGTTGATCCGCTCCCGCGGTTTTTTTGAAGCCAGGTAACTGTTCAGTCAGCACCTCGCATTTACTGCGAGGTGCGTGGAACAAAAGCTCAACAGCCAAGGCCAGGCGCACTTTCAATGCGACGAAAGGAGCCTGCGCCTGGCCTCGTAACTGTGAAGGAGCTTGTGACTGAACAGTTACGAAGCCAGGAGGATACACAATGGATCATTTTGTCCTGCATTCTGAGTATAAACCGACCGGAGATCAGCCTCAGGCCATCGATACCCTTGTGAAAGGGTTCCGGGAAGGCAACCAGTTCCAGACCCTGTTGGGCGTGACCGGCTCCGGCAAGACCTTTACGATGGCAAACATCATTCAGGCTCTGAATAAACCGACGCTGGTTCTTGCCCACAACAAAACGCTCGCGGCCCAGCTTTATGGAGAATTCAAGGAATTCTTCCCTGAGAACGCCGTGGAGTATTTCGTTTCTTATTATGATTACTATCAGCCGGAAGCTTATGTGCCGTCTACGGATACATACATAGCCAAGGATTCCGCCGTCAATGATGAGATCGACAAGCTCAGGCTGTCCGCCACGGCCTCCATGTCTGAACGCCGCGACGTGATCATCGTTTCTTCCGTTTCATGTATATATGGTCTGGGCTCGCCCCAGGAATTTCAGGACATGATGATCTCTCTGCGCCCGGGCATGGAGAAAGACCGCGACGAGGTCATCCGCCAGCTGATCGACATCCAGTATGAACGAAGCGAGATGGATTTTAAGAGAGCCTCCTTCCGGGTACGGGGAGATGTGGTGGAAATATTTCCCGCCAACTTTTCCGACAGCGCGATACGCGTGGAGTTTTTCGGCGATGAGATCGAGAGGATCAGCGATATCGATGTGCTAACCGGTGCGGTAAAAAACGAGAGGACCCACGCGGCGATCTTTCCGGCCTCACATTATGTGGTGCCGCAGACAGAGATCCTTCGGGCGGCTGCCGCGATCGAGGAGGAACTCAAAGAACGGGTGGCCTGGTTCAAAAGCGAGGACAAGCTGATCGAAGCGCAGCGGATCGCCGAGCGGACAAACTATGACGTGGAAATGATGAAGGAGACAGGCTTCTGTTCCGGGATAGAAAACTATTCGAGGCATTTGGCCGGTCTGGCTCCCGGACAGCCGCCCTATACGCTGCTGGATTATTATAAGGATGATTTCCTGCTGATCATCGATGAGTCTCATATGACCATCCCGCAGGTCGGCGCCATGTATGCCGGCGACCAGCACCGCAAGCAGACGCTGGTGGATTACGGTTTCCGGCTGCCCTCGGCAAAGGACAACAGGCCGCTGTCCTTTGAGGAGTTTGAGAACAAGCTGGACCAGGTGCTTTTTGTCTCGGCTACGCCTGGAAAATATGAGGCGGAGCATGAGCTGCTCCGCACGGAACAGGTGATCCGCCCCACCGGCCTGCTGGATCCCAAGGTGGACGTGCGTCCCGTCGCCGGCCAGATCGATGACCTGGTGGGGGAGATCACCAATGAGACGAAAAAGCAGGGCAAGGTCCTGGTGACGACGCTGACCAAACGGATGGCGGAGGATCTGACCGAATATATGAAGGAAGTGGGAATCCGGGTCCGTTACCTGCATTCGGATATCGACACGTTGGAAAGGGCTCAGATCATCCGCGATATGCGCCTGGATGTTTTTGATGTGCTGGTGGGAATCAACCTGCTGCGTGAAGGACTGGATATACCGGAGATCTCCCTGGTGGCGATCCTGGACGCAGATAAAGAGGGATTCCTGCGGTCAGAGACGTCGCTGATCCAGACCATAGGCCGTGCGGCCCGTAACAGTGAAGGGCATGTGATCATGTATGCGGATACCTGGACGGACTCCATGCGCCGGGCAGTGGACGAAACGAACCGTCGCCGGGAGATCCAGCTCGCGTACAACAAAGAGCACGGCATTACCCCGACGACGATCCGCAAAGCCGTCCGCGATCTGATCGCAGTATCCAAAGCGGTGGCAAAGACCCAGGCCACCCTTGAAAAGGATCCGGAATCCATGTCCAGGGGAGAACTGGAAAAACTGATCGCGCAGGTGGAGAAACAGATGCGCGCTGCCGCGGCGGATCTCAATTTCGAACAGGCCGCCGAGCTGCGCGACCGGATGATCGAGCTGAAGAAGCATCTGCAGGAAAGGTGAGTCAGAGAATGAGTCAGGGGGACAGGTTCCTTGACTCACACGTTTGTGTG
>JAFWDX010000518.1 GCA_017515945.1 Blautia sp.
CTGTTCAGTCAGCACCTCGCATTTACTGCGAGGTGCGTGGAACAAAAGATCAACAGCCAAGGCCAGGCGCACTTCTAATGCGACGAAAGGAGCCTGCGCCTGGCCTCGTAACTGTGAAGGAGCTTGTGACTGAACAGTTACCACCAGGTTTGTGACTGAACAGTTACACCGGCTCTTTAAAAATGGGAGGAGCAGCCATGCCGGCATGGATAACTGATTATTATGTGGCCGAGGATATACCAGATGCGTCAAAACTCCAAAGACGCATTGATCATGGCAGAAAGGTTCCCGGGATATACCTGGTTACGCTCTCGGATACGCCCGGCAATCAGATGGAGTATTTTGCGGCTGATCTGCTGCGGGAACCGGTGCTGCGCAGGTTCTGCGCACCGATCATCGGGATCGCGGGGAGCCGTTCCTCGGCTCAGGCACTTGTGGTGAAGATTCTTTCGGACGCGGCTGCGGGGACCGGCAGATATGACGCCAGACCTTACCTGGCGGCCAGGATACCGAGGTGACTGTTTATGATTCTCGTTTTATTAAGGATCATTGTGAAAACCATCGCAGGATTGCTGTTGCTGATATTGTTTTTACTGGCGTTGTTACTGGCCGGTCCTTTTTTTTATGACATTCAGGCATGGGGGACTATGGCAGAGCCGCAGTCTCTGTCTGCGGTATTCAGACTTACATGGATGATCTTCCTGGGCAGGCTGGAACTGAGACTGGACGGGGATGGGCTAAAAGGCTCTATACGACTGGCCGGGATCAGACTGGACAGGTTCCTGCCGGATTCATTCAAGGACGCCCCTGGTGAGAGAGAGCCTGAAAACCCAGACAGACTCCGGGAAGCGGAGACAGAGCGTAAAAATGCAGACAGATTCCGGGAAGCGGAGACAGAGTGTAAAAATACAGGCAGACTGCGGGAAGCTGACATAGAACGTAAAAATACAGACAGACTGCGGGAAACGGAGCAATCCGGTGAAAGGAACGGGCAAAAAGACAAGAAAGGTAAACAGCGAAAGGCGTCTGGGCCCGACCCCGTAACTGTGAAGGAGTCTGTTGCTGAACAGTCAGAATCTGTTGAAGCAAAAAAGGCCGATCACAGCCATGCCTCAGCGAAGAAAGACCGCAGGACGGCAATTAAACGCATAAAAAGATTCAGAGAAGTGTTGGAAAGCCATGAGACAAAGGAGGCCCTGGCTCTGATCTGGTCCCGTCTGAAAAAACTGTTCAGGCATCTTTTCCCGAAAAAGGCGGAAGGTCATGCGGAGTTTGGCTTTG
The DNA here is from genome assembly GCA_017515945.1 of Blautia sp. Taxonomy (GTDB): domain Bacteria; phylum Bacillota; class Clostridia; order Lachnospirales; family Lachnospiraceae; genus Blautia_A. Next base: position 1,282 of record JAFWDX010000518.1, read on the forward strand.
AGGATCCTTCAGTGACCGGTTTAGTCACGGCTGTTCTGGCTGCTCTGCTTCCGGTTCACCGGAACAGGCTGTCTCTGGAACCGGATTTTACACCTGAGAAAAAATTCTCCGGACAGGTCATGGCGCAGGGCCGTTTCTTTCTGGCGGTCATTTTGTTTCACGTGCTGCTCATACTGACCGACAGAAATGTCAGGACCGTATACCGGAGGTTACAGAAACGCGGACGCGATCACTTATAATAGCAGATTGAAAATAACTGTTCAGTCAGCATCTCGCATTTACTGCGAGGTGCGTGAAAATTAAGTTGAACAGCCAAGGCCATGTGCACTTCCAATACGGTGAAAGGAGCCTGCGCCTGGCCTCGTAACGGTGACTGAACTTGTGGCTGAACAGTTATGATTGAAATTAAGAGGTGTGACATAAAATGGCAAACGGAAATGACTTCAGGGAAACCGTAGCGTCCCTTTTTAAGGGTATAGACAGTTTTGTGGCGGCAAAATCCGTCGTCGGTGAACCGATCCATATCGGCGATACCATCATCATCCCGCTGGCGGATGTCTCCTTTGGAGTCGGAGCCGGTGCATTCGGAAAAGAAAATAAAAACGACGGCGGCGGAGTCGGCGGCAGGATGTCGCCCTGCGCTGTGCTTGTGATCCAGAACGGGATCACCAAGGTCGTGACCATAAGAGAGCAGGACGGACTGACCAAAGTGCTGGATCTGGTACCGGACATTGTCAACCGCTTTGCACCCGGCGGTACCGAGACAGAGTAAAAAATCGGGATCAACAAAAAATCCCTGTTTATCATCGCTGATAAACAGGGATATGAATACCGATTTCCAATTCAGGCTCTCTCTACCTTGCCGGATCTCAGGCATGATGTACACACGTACATCTTTTTGGAGCCGCCCTCAGTCTTAACCCGGACAGACTTCACGTTGGACTTCCACATTCTGTTGGATCTTCTATGTGAATGACTCACATTATTGCCAAAATGTGCGCCTTTATCGCAAATTGCGCATCTCGCCATGCTTGCCACCTCCTTGACGCTTTTTTCAACAGGTAGTATTCTATCAGATGCGTTATCCTTTTGCAAGCGAAAATTGTAAAAATATGTAACTGTTTAGCCAGCACCTCGCATTTACTGCGAGGTGTGTGAGAAAAAAGTTGAACAGCCAAGGCCAGGCGCACTTCCAATGCGACGAAAGGAGCCTGCGCCTGGCCTTGTAACTGTGAAGGAATTTATGACTGAACAGTTACAAAAATATATTTCTTTTTGCATTAAAAGCGGTTATAATAGGGCGCGTATCAATCCCAAAAATATGGAGGTATCGTATATGAACGGACGGATCGATTCCGGAATGGGACAGATCGTGATCGACACAGATGTGATCTCTGCATATGCCGGTTCGGTGGCAGTAGAGTGTTTTGGCATTGTCGGTATGGCGGCTGTCAGTATGCGGGACGGCCTGGTAAAGATCCTGCGCAGGGACAGCCTCAGGCACGGTATCACGGTTCGTATCACACCCAAAAATAAAATCCAGCTGGATTTCCATGTCATCGTGGCCTATGGCACAAATATATCCGCTATCTCGGACAACCTTGTGGGCAATGTCAAATACAAGGTCGAGGAGTTCACGGGCATGGAGATCGATAAGATCAATATTTTTGTTGAAGGCGTTCGTGCCATAGACTAAGGCAAGGAGGAGCCCGGTGGAAAACAGACAGACCATTGACGCAAAGATCCTGTCCCGGATGTTTCTGGCAGGAGCAAAAAATCTTGAAGCAAAAAAAGAGTGGATAAACGAACTCAACGTATTTCCGGTTCCGGACGGAGATACCGGAACAAATATGACCCTGACGATCCTTTCGGCTGTGGCCGAGGTCAGAGCCCTCGAGGATCCCGATATGGAAAAGCTGGCCAAGGCCATCTCCTCCGGTTCACTCAAAGGAGCCAGGGGCAATTCGGGGGTCATTCTTTCACAGCTGCTGCGCGGCTTTACCCGCGGAGTGGCAAAGTATAATTCCCTTGATTCCATTGCCATCGCCTCAGCGATGGAAAAGGCGGTGGAGACCGCTTACAAGGCAGTCATGAAGCCGAAAGAGGGAACCATCCTGACCGTTGCCAGGGAAGCGGCCCAAAAGGCATCCCAGATCGCCGAGGACACCGGCAGCCTGGAGATTTTCTTCCGGGAGATTTTTGATCATTCACAGAAAATCCTGGAACAGACTCCCGAGATGCTTCCGGTCCTTAAGGAAGCGGGCGTCGTGGACTCAGGCGGACAGGGGCTGCTGGAGGTCTTCCGCGGAGCGATCGACGGATACCAGGGCAAGGTGATCGACTACAAGGAGTTTTCCCTTGCCACAGAAAAGACCGCCCCCCTCAGAAAGCCGGACAGACAGATCAGCACAGAGGAGATCCGCTTCGGTTACTGTACGGAGTTCATTGTCCTCCTCAAAGAGCCGCTGCCTGACTCTGAGGTTCAGGAGTTCAAGCGATTTCTTATGTCCATCGGGGATTCCATTGTTCTCGTGGCGGATGAGGAGATCGTTAAGGTACATGTACATACCAATCATCCCGGCCAGGCCTTTGAAAAAGGCCTGACCTATGGTGAACTCTCCCGTATGAAGGTCGACAATATGCGGGAGGAGCACAGGGAAAAGGTCATCCAGGATTCTGAACGTCTCGCCAGGGAACAGGCGGAAGAGGACAGAAAAAAAGAGGAGATCCCGCTTAAGGATGCCGGATTCATCAGTGTTTCTGTCGGCGAAGGACTTGGAGATATTTTCAGGGATCTCGGCGTGGATTATCTGATCGAGGGCGGCCAGACCATGAACCCCTCCACGGAGAATATGCTTTACGCCATCAGCCAGGTACACGCCAAGACTGTATTCATCTTCCCCAATAATAAAAATATCATCCTTGCCGCCAACCAGGCCCGGGATCTGACCGAGGACAAAAAGGTCATCGTTGTTCCTACCAGAACCATTCCGCAGGGGATCACTGCGATCATCAGTTATGTTCCGGAAAAGAGCCCCGAGGAAAACCTCCAGATCATGACAGAGGCCATGCAGACTGTCCACACGGGACAGATCACCTATGCGGTCCGGGATACCAGACTGGATGCCAAGGAGATCCATGAGGGGGATATCATGGGGATCGGCGATCACGGTATCCTCGCAGTGGGAAACGACATCAACCAGACCGCGATCGACACTGTCGGCGAGCTGATCGACGACGACAGTGAGGTGATCAGCATCTACACGGGCGAGGATGTCCGCCAGGAGCACGCGGATGCGCTGGTGGCCGCGCTGGAAAAGGCGTACCCGGATTACGATATCGAATGCAATGTCGGGGGACAGCCGGTATATTATTATATTATCTCAGTTGAATGATCATTATCGGTTGGTAAATGGGGTCTGGTAAATTTCCAGGGGGACAGGTTCCTTGGCTCACA
>JAFWDX010000057.1 GCA_017515945.1 Blautia sp.
ATGTTACCGGGGCCTGACCCCATATACCTTGAAATTTCATTCGTATTTGTGTAAGCTATGACCAGAATGACCGTTTTCGGTTATCCGGGTCTTTTTTTAATAGTAACCGTTTATATAGAACTTTCCATTTCCTGCGATACCGCAGGAGTGCTTTAGGAGACGTGTAAAACTGAACAGTTGCTAAATGGATTATACATATGAATCATTGTAACTGTTCAGTCAGCACCTCGCATTTACTGCGACACCGCAGGCGTGCCTTGGCAGGTGTGTGGTATAAAAGATCAACAGCCAAGGCCAGGCGCACTTTCAATGCGACGGCAGGAGCCTGCGCCTGACCTCGTAACTGTGAAGGAGCTTGTGACTGAACAGTTACGAATCATTTATTCTATACAATGAAAGGACTGAACATATGCGTATCGTCACGATCAGCAGACAATTCGGCAGTGGCGGCCGGGAACTCGGCAAGCGTCTCGCCGATCAGCTTGGCTGGGATTATTATGATAAAGAGATCATAGAAACACTGGCACAGGAGCAGGGCATGGATCCCGACCATGTCCGGTACACCCTTTCCCATCACGGCTGGCAGAATATCCAGCTGACCTACAAAAACAGCTTTGCCCATCTGGGCTTCGATCACGCGGCCCGCACGCGGCTCCTGATCCGACAGCGGGAGATCATTCAGGAGATCGCCGAGGCCGGTAATGACTGCATTATCGTCGGCAGGGATGCGGATGTCATCCTGCATGAGTATCATCCGTTCCGGGTCTACGTCTGCGCGGATATGGAGTCCCGGCTGGCGAGGTGCATGGCTCATGAGGAGAAAAAGCCGGAGGATGACCGCCTTTCGGAGAAGGATATCCTGCGCAATATCAGGCGGATCGACAAAACCCGGAGACACACCAGGGAGGTATTGACGGGAAAGCGGCATGGGGACGCGAGCATGTTCGATCTGACCATCAACGGGTCCCGATGGGATATCAAGGCTCTGACAGGCGCCGCTGCGGATTTTATCCTGAAGTGGTTTGAGCAGGCTGACTGACGGCGCGAACAGATACTTGTGGCAGCTGATTATGCTGCAGCAGTATGTGCAAAACAGCTATGCGCGCGGGAACTATGAAACAGAATAAGAAATCTGATGCATTGGTATGTGAAAAACAGCTATGTGCGCGGGAACTATGAAATAGAATAAGAAATCGGATGTATTGGTATGTGAAAAACAGCTATGCGCGCGGGAACTATGAAATAGAATAAGAAATCGGATGTATCGGTATGTGAAAAAAAAGCTATGCGTGCGGGAACTATGAAACAGAATAAGAAATCGGATACATCGGTATGTGTGAAACAGCTATGCGCGCGGGAACTATGAATATAGAATAAGAAATCTGATACAACGGTATGTGAAGAACATCTATACATGCGGGTACTGATAGATGGGAAATGGTATCCATCAAAAACGGATATCCGCAGTATGGAGGTCCACATATTAAGACATTTCAGTTTAAGAAAAATATAAAGTGATTGTGAGGCAATTAATAATGAATGACCGTCATTCAAGCAAAGATCTGACAACAGGCGTAGTCTGGCAGCGGCTGCTTCTTTTGTTCCTGCCAATCGCGGCCAGCACCTGTATCCAGCAGCTGTATAATACGGTGGACGGGCTGATCGTCGGACGTTTTGTCGGCACAGCCGCGCTGGCCAGCGTCGGCGGCAGCTCCGCGCAGATCATCAACCTTTTGATTGGCTTTTTCGTCGCCACTACAGCCGGCGCTGCCGTTGTGATCGCTCAGGTATACGGCGCCGGCCGGCCGGAGGACGTGCGCATCGCTGCCGGCAACGCCATGGCGATCTTCGCCGTGCTGGGCGTGATCCTGATGGCGATCGGCCTGATCGCGTCTCCTCTGATGCTGCGTATTTTGCAGACACCGGAGGATACCATACAGGGTTCCATACTGTATCTGAGGATCTATTTCCTGGGTGTGCCCTTTGTGCTGCTCCTGAATATGGAATCCAATATGCTGCGGTCCGTGGGGGATTCCTTCAGCCCGTTTCTGTTCATGCTCGTGGGATGTCTGGTCAATATCGTGCTGGACGTGACCTTTGTGGTCTTCTTCCACTGGGGGATCGCGGGCGTGAGTATAGCGACAGTGACGGCTCAGGTGGTGAACATGGGCCTGCTGACCTGGAAGCTTACCCACACGACCGAGTCCTACCGGCTGAGCTTTAAAGAGCTGAGTCTGAGGGGCGTTTATCTTTCGAACATGTTCCGCCTGGGTCTGCCCGCCGGGCTGCAGAGTTCCATGTACGCCGTTTCCAACATGATCGTGCAGATCGGCGTCAATTCCCTGGGAACCGTAGTGGTGGCCTCCTGGGCCATGACCTCCAAGACGGACGGCATCTACTGGGCGGTCAGCAACGCGCTGGGAACAGCCATAACCAGCTTTATAGGACAGAACATGGGGGCCGGAAAGCATGACCGCCTCAAAGCCTGCGTGAAACAGGGCATGATCCTGTCGTTTTCGATCAGCCTGGGCCTGAGCGTCATCATTATGCTGGTCGGCAGGCCTGTCCTGGGAATCCTGACTCATGATCAGGCAGTGATCAGCACGACTTATGAAATGATGTCGTACTTTGTGCCGTTTTACTTTACGTGGTCCGTGATCGAGGTGCTGTCGGCTGTTCTGCGTGGCGCCGGCGACGCGGTGCGCCCGGTGGCTATCGTGGGAGTAGGGATATGCCTGTTCAGGATCGTCTGGATCTTTACGGCCTTCAGATGGTTCCACACACTGCCGGTGCTTTGTTACTGCTACCCGGCTTCCTGGCTCGTGACAGACATTGCCCTGTTTGTCTATTTCCGCAAGGGGAAATGGATGGAACAGGGACGGAGGATCCTGGAGAAGTGATGCGGAGAACTGGAGGATGTGATATGAAAGAAATACCTGTGACCGGGGTCGGACCGATCTGCATCGGCCAGACCGAGAACTCTGAAGCGGCGACAGGCTGTACGGTCTTCATTGCGCCGCAGGGTATGTGCGCCGGGCTGGATGTGCGCGGAGGCGGTCCGGCCAGCCGTGAGAGCCAGCTGCTGAATCCCCTGATGTCTGCCCAAGTTATCCATGGGATCGTGCTGGCCGGTGGGAGTGCCTACGGTCTGGGTGTAGCGAACGGGGTGATGCAGTATCTGGAGGAGCATGGCATAGGATTCGACACCGGATACGCGCTGGTGCCGCTGGTCGCGCAGGCAGACATTTACGATCTGTCCGTGGGAGACGCCTCCGTCCGCCCGGATGCGGCGATGGGCTATGAGGCTGCCAGACTGGCCATGGAATCACCCAATTATAAAGACGGCAATTACGGCGCAGGATGCGGGGCCACCGTAGGCAAATTCTCCGGTATGGACCATTGCATGAAGTCCGGCATCGGCAGCTATGCCGTTCAGATCGGAGAACTGAAAATCGGCGCGGTCGTGGCTGTGAACGCCCTCGGAGACGTCTATGACTGGAAGACCGGCAGCCAGATCGCCGGAATGCTGAACGAACAGAAGACCGGACTGCGCTCCACCTCTGAATATATGCGCCGGAGCTATGCTGTGGTCGAAAACAAATTCACAGGCAATACCACGATATGCGTTGTACTCACAAACGCCCATTTTGAAAAAGCACAGCTGTGCAAGATCGCCGGGATGGCCCATGACGGCTATGCCCGCTCCATTAACCCCGTGCACACCTCGGCCGACGGCGACAGCATCTACGCCGTATCCATCGGAGACGTCGCCGCCGATCAGGATCTGGTCGGCAGCCTCTCGGCGGAAGTCGTCAGCGAAGCGATCATCCGTGCCGTGGAGAACGCCGAAGGGGCTTATGGATTTCCGGCCCTGCGGGATCTGAAATGAGTCACGGGGACAGGTTCCTTGACTCATTTAATGAATCCGCCCCCTTACACATCCTACGTTTTCATTTATATGGC
>JAFWDX010000004.1 GCA_017515945.1 Blautia sp.
GACCCCCGCCAAAAGAGCGGGGGTCTTATTGCTTATCTGGGAATTATTCACCCTGGGAAATAGCGCCGGTGGGACATGCTTCTGCACAGGTGCCGCAGTCAAGGCATGCATCCGCATCGATTACATAATGCTCATCGCCCTGAGAGATCGCGCCGGCGGGGCATTCGGATTCACAGGTACCGCAGCTTACACACTCGTCAGAAATAACATATGCCATAATAATTTCCTCCTTTTAAATATGGGTACAATTTTTATATGTTTATTGTAATATAGAATAACCAGGAATACAAGTATTATTTTCTGTACAGGATGCACAAATCCAACGAATGATTGTTCGATTCAACTAACCTGGTGGAAATAATCTGGTTTTTATAAATTTGACAACTGTAAATTTTTTTGTTGCACGATTGGGAAAATGGTATTATAATCAGCCCTGATAAATGTATACCTTATTATTTCAGGAGGAATTGGAAATGGCACAGACTGTGACAAAAGATATGCAGATTGGTGAACTGCTGACCCTGGACCGCAATATCGCGGCTGTTCTGATGAGAGCAGGCATGCATTGCATCGGATGCCCGGCTTCCCAGATGGAGTCACTGGAGGAGGCCTCCATGGTTCATGGCCTTGATCCCGATGTACTGGTACAGCAGATCAATGATTTTCTTGCCCAGTAATTTAAAGCGCCCGCATTCCCGGATCCGGCAGGATCAGGGGGCGGGCGCATTTTATTAGCATATTTGTAACTGTTCAGTCAGCAACTCGCATTTACTGCGACACCGCAGGCGTGCCTTGGCAGGTGCGTGAGACAAAAGTTGAACAGCCAAGGCCAGGCGCAGGCTCTTTTGCTGTCATAATTTTCCAAGCTGCTGGACGGCATTATCCGTGATCAGGTCGCCGTGCTCAGTAAGGTATGCTTCCGAAGAATCTGTAAAGGCCTCGCCTGTCCCATACTCGGACAGTATATTGCATACCCGGTTAAAATCCTCCGGGGAGCTGTCTGTCTGATGAAGCACAAGCATATACCCGGAAACAGGATCTTTGTAAAGGGCGTTTTTGCCGCTGTAGAAGCCGATGATCCCGTGTGAAGCTTCTATCACATTTTCAAGGGAGGAAAAATGAAATTCACGTACCAGGTTGATCGGTGCATCCTGGGCTGCGGGTGCCGCAGAGGGCTGTACATTTTCCTTCTGGGCGGGAGTGGTCCTGGCGCGGGATGCAGCCTCTTTGAGCTTGCGGAATATATCCAGGATATCATCGGCTCCGTCGAGCTGAATGGTCCCGGTGGATGCACCATGCTTGAAAGGCGCAAACTTGGAAAAACGGGTATCAAGTTCCTCAGGGTCATCTACTTTTGAAATATAGAGTATGATACTCTCCGGATTGACCGGAATGGCTTCGATCATAAGCGGTGTGTTGTCCACCTCAAAGCCGACCTGGGCGTGTGCTTTTTCCATCATTTCCTGAAAGAGCTGCCGGGCTTTGTCTGTCCCATAAGCAAGCTCGCTCAGGCGGATCTGGTGGCTTTCAAGGTCCTGTTTGGTCAATGTGCATTTTATCTGATGGTCATTTATTTTTTCTATAATCAATATCTCACATCCTTAAAGGCTTATACGCGCAGCGGAACAGTTGGCTTCGTATTCATAAAATATTTCCATATTATTACGCTTCCATAATATATGAAGAATCCTAAAAGTGCAAGAGGAAAAATACGAAGGTGTAACCGTTCAGTCAAGCCTGACCCCATTTGCCATGACAATATTCGACAGATACTTCCCGAATCCGCACTAAATATCTTTATATTTATCCACGGGTATTGATATAGTCAGAATATATAATATAATTCTCTTAAAGGTCCAACCCCAAACAGCTATTGTTCCTGGATGTCAATGATATACTCGCGAAAACCATCATAAAGAAACATACAGCGCCAGCGTAAGGAACTGAACATTCGTGCCCGGGGGAGGATCTTGAACAGGGTAATCTGGCAGTTTCGCTTCAGCCGGTTTCATGCCTGGCCGGTTGTAAAAGAAAGGGGGGATGTATCAGAAGGGCGTCTGAGAAACGCAAATATATCACGAAAACGGATCCGTTTAAAGTCACCTGTCAGACACTGCACAACAGACGGATCTGAAAGAAAGCCGCTCCCGCTACGAGGCAGGAAATGCCCGTACAGACCATGGGAGCGGCTTTTGCCAGTTGAGAAAGCCGGTAACTGTGAAGGATCCTGTGACTGAACAGGTACGAAAGCCGGCAGTTTTTTTGGACATTCTAATATAAATGTGATATAATACCCTGACTATACTCGCGCGTTCAGATAGATGGAAATTGTACTTGAATTTCCGCGCGGTATATGCAGAGGCTCTAAATACGTGGAAGCAAAGCATTCCACGGATTAAGACCCTCCAGCATCGGAAAGGCAGGTTCGTATGAGGAGAAAAAAAAATCCTGTTCTGAAAGTTCTTCTGCCGGCGGCATTTCTGGTAGCTGCCGCGGCAGGGGTCCTTGTTTATCGTTATCTCCCTTCAGGACGCCATATGGATCTTGGCGCTTACTTTTCAGTCGGAAAAGATGAGCCGGGGGCGGTCATTACGATTGGCGATCAGATCCTGGAAGAGAGGGGCCTGATCCTGAATGGGGAAGGTTATCTGCCCCTGCAGGTCGTTCAGGATCATCTGAATAAAAAATTTTACTGGGATGAAGAGACTGCCCAGATCCTTTATGCATTGCCGGACAGACTTACGACGACACAGCCGGGATCACAGCCAGGTGAAAAAGTGCTGCTGGTAGATGATAGTCTGTACCTGAATCTTTCTTTTATAAAAGAGTATACGGATCTGGATACAGTTATAGAACATGAACCGGACCGGATCGCGATTCAGAATCGTTTTGACGGCGTGGAAGCAGTAACGGTGACCCGTAAAGGGAAGATCCGGTACCGCGGAGGTATCAAGGCAAAGATCCTTACGGAGGTAAATCCCGGAGACACGCTCCTGTTCCATGAGGACCTGGACGACTGGGTCTGTGTGACCAGCTGGGACGGTCTGACCGGGTACATTGAGAAAGGGAAAGTCAGTGAGCCGGCACCGCTTTCGATGGAACGTGTTTTTAAACCCGAAAAGGTTTCGTTTATCCAGGCGGAAGAGCCGGTGACCATGATCTGGCACAGTTCCATCGGCTCCGAGTCCAATGATTTCCTTGTACAGGATACGCAGGATATGATGGGGGTCAATGTCCTTTCCCCGACCTGGTTCAGTCTGACCGACACATCCGGAAACATCAGGAGTTTTGCAACTGCGAATTACATCGCGGATGCGCACCGGATGGGCTGCCAGGTCTGGGGACTGGTCGATAATTTTGAGGACGGTGTCAGCACATTCCAGACTCTTTCCAGTTATTCCGCGCGTCAGAATCTGATCTCAGGCTTGATGGATCAGGCTCTTACCTTCGGACTGGACGGGATCAATGTGGATTTTGAAATGCTTACGGAGGATTCGATCCCGCATTTTCTGGAATTTCTCCGTGAACTTTCCATCAGGACACATGCCGCCGGATTGATCCTGAGTGTGGATGTGCCATGCCCGGAAAACAATTATACGACGTTTTATGACCGCGCGGAACAGGGTGATGTGGTGGATTACATGATCATCATGGGATATGATGAACATACAGCCGGTTCGGCGGAGGCGGGCAGTGTGGCTTCCTATCCCTGGGTCGAACAGGGGATCATTGACACGATCGCGGAGGTACCCGCAGAGCGAGTGATCATCGGCGTCCCATTTTATACCAGACTCTGGCATACGCAGGCCGGGACACTTTACAGCGACGTTCTAGGCATTTATCAACAGGCGCAGGCAATCCCGACAGATAAAAATGTCCAGTCATACTGGGATACTGAACTTCACCAGAATGTGGCTTCCTGGGATGCGGACGGGATCCACTATCAGATCTGGATGGAGGATGCTGCTTCCATAGCTGACAAGGTCGCTCTGGGACGGTCTTACGGGCTGGCCGGTACGGCAGGCTGGCGTCTCGGTCTGGAGACAAAGGATATATGGTATGCGATCATGGACGCACAGGGAGGGGGAGAATAAATGCTTGCACTGGTATATATCGTCCTGGCCTGGCTGACGGGAGACCGTATAGCCGGGCTGTTGGCAGGCGATTCCGGATCAGCCGCTCCACCGGGGAAATCCTGGTGGCTGCGGCTTTCATCAGGCTTTGGAGTAGGAATCCTGACAGTTACCTGGATGGTCTATTTTACGGCGTGGCTTCTGTCGGCATATACGGATATGGATGAGCCGCTCATGAAGGCCAATATGTCCGTACTTGGCTTTACAGGTCTGCTTCTTATTGTCTCTGCCATAATCAGACGGGTACGCGGCCGCGCTTTTTCCTCCTGGGGCACACTGCTGCCGGTCAGGAAAAGCGAAGCGGCTGCAGCTTTGATTTTTCTGGCTTTTCTGACCGCCATCTTTTTTTATGTTTTTTATATCAGGGATGGAAAACTGTATTCGGGACTTACGGTTTTCAGCGATTATGCACCGCATACGGCGATGATCCGTTCATTCTCCCATGAAAACAATTATCCTACCGGGTATCCCCATTTCGGCGGACAGGATATACGCTACCATTTTATGTTTCAGTTCCTTACAGGCAATCTGGAATACCTTGGTATGCGTCTGGACATAGCCTATAATGTGATGAGCGTGTTGTCGCTGGAGGCTTTCTGGCTGATGCTCCTGGCGTTTGTCAATCGTCTGGGGTGCGGGACAGGTGTCTGGGTACTGACGGTATTGCTTTTTCTTTTCCGCAGCGGCACCACATTTTTCCGGTATCTCTGGGAACATTATCAGACCGGGGACCTGATCCGGGCTCTCCGGGATAATACGGTCTTTATCGGATATACGGAGAATGAAAACTGGGGACTGTGGTGTTTCAATGTCTATCTCAATCAACGCCATCTGGCGTTTGGACTCCTGATCGCTGCTTTGACCATCTGGATTTTCATGGACTGGGTGGAGGCAGGAGATGAGGGCGGGAAAAAAGGCTTTTCCTGGGCAGGCGGGCTTTGGTTTTCAGCCAGGGCATGGAAGGCGCGAAGCCCGGAAAAAGCTCTCCTGGCAGGCGTGTTGCTATGGCTCACAACATTCTGGAACGGCGCTGCCGTGATCGGAGCCCTGCTGATCCTGATGGGATTTGCTGTTTTTTCACCCGGTAAACTGGATTATCTGCTGCTGGCTGCGGTTACGGTGCTGTTTTCTGTCCTGCAGAGCAGGCTTTTTATTTGGGGACAGGCCGTATCCTTTTCATTGCGGCCGGGGTTCCTGGCACAACCCGCCACGCCGGCCGGCGTCCTGGTTTATCTTTTTCAGATCACCGGCTTTTTTATTATCGGGTGCTTCTTTCTGTTCCCGGTTCTCAGGCGGACGGAACGGGTCATGCTCACAGCGTGTCTGTTTCCTGTGGCCTTTGCGTTTTTGGTATCCCTGACAGCGGATATCAATGTCAACCATAAATACATCGTGATCGGATATGCATTTATGACGGTTTTCTGGGCAAATGCGCTTGGAAGACTGTTCGCCGGAGGAACAGCCAGAGCCTGCACGGCTCTGATCATAACTGTCTGTCTGACGGCTACAGGTTTTTATGATTTTGTCATCATCCTGCGGAATAATGGGGAAGGCCACAGGGTTACGGTGAACATGGACAGTGATGTGACCCGATGGCTCAATGAGCATCTGGACAGTACAGACCTGATCCTTACACCACAGTACAGCATGAACGAGGTCACGATCTCCGGCGTCATGATGTACTGCGGCTGGCCTTATTATCCCTGGAGCGCCGGATATGATACTTATTACAGAGGAGACAGGCAGGCCCTCATGTATACGACAGCTTCACCGGATGAGCTGCGCACGCTTGCCTGGCAGGAAGGGATAACGTATATCCTTTTTGAGGACGATATGATGATCGGTGATCTGCCTGCCAGGGAAGATGCCATTCAGGCCGCTTTTCCTCTCGTATATGATTTCGAACGGCTGAGGATTTATGAAGTGACGGATTCGGCAGGTCCGGTAAGGCCACTGCAGACAGCCGGAGAGGGGGTGGGTAATTAATGAAAAAGTGGATTCCCGGTATTCTGGCAGGAGCAGGGCTGACAGTTCTGTCGTGGTATTTGCTGGGAAAGGATGTCTGGGTATTCTGGACCTGGTGGCTGCTGGCCCTGGTTGTGGGAATGGCAGCCATGCCTGTGACAGGGAGTCTTTTCCGGTCCTTTGACGATAAGGGATGGATGTTTTCCAAGGTACTGGCCATTGCCGTTGCCGGATATGCGGAATGGATCCTGGTATCCGTGAAGGTACTCAGGTTTACGACGGCTTCCTGTGCCGGTGTCACTGTAGCTCTGGCAGGGCTCTCCCTTCTGTTTTACATGCGCCAGACGGACAGGAACGTGGACTGCATGCCTCAGGGGCATGGCGTGCTGGTCATGTGGGAGGAGATCATCTTTTTTGCCGCTTTTCTGGTATGGACATATCTTGCGGGATTTAACCCTGCGGCATACGGTACGGAAAAATTTATGGATTACGGCTTCATGGAGGCCATGATGCGTTCGCAGGTGCTGCCGGCCAGGGATATGTGGTACAGCGAAGGGGTGATCAATTATTATTATGGAGGACAGTATTTTGCCGTGTTTTTGACAAAACTGTCCGCCAGCAGGGTCTCCCTGACGTATAATCTGATGCGGACATTTGTCGCAGGCCTGGCCTGCGCCATGCCGTTTTCCATGGTTTATCAGATGTTGCGCGACCGCTTTGACAGCTTAAAGGGGATCCGGCGGGCCGGGCCTGCCGTCGGCGGCCTGCTCGCCGGCCTGGCTGTATCCATCGCCGGAAACATGCATTATGTGGTTTACGCCGTCATCCTGCCGCTGGTCCGGAAACTGCGCGGTGAGGAGGAGGTATTTTACTGGTTCCCGGATGCCACACGGTATATCGGGTACAATCCGGACCGCCCGGATAAAACGATCCATGAGTTCCCATGCTATTCATTTGTGCTTGGGGATCTGCATGCGCATGTGGTCAATATCATGTTCGTGCTGCTTCTGATGGGACTGCTCTTTGCCTGGTTTTCGACGAAAAGAAAGTATTACAAGGAACTGACCGGCCGCGTCATGAAAAGGCACCTGCGTTCGCCCTGGCTGATCACGGCGGCGTTTATACTCGGACTTTTTCAACTTAACAATTACTGGGACTTCGTGATCTACTTTGTCGTGATCATGGGTA
>JAFWDX010000058.1 GCA_017515945.1 Blautia sp.
AAAAAGCCCAGAATGATCAGGATTCCTTTCAGAAGAGAATAGGCCCGGGTAGTTTTTACCCATACCATAAACTGATAAATAAAAAACGATATCAGTATGATCTCCACCACATCGTTGATCCCGATGTCCGGCAGTGTAATCCCTGAAAGATAGCTTCTCAGCAGATTTGCGAAGTTCTGCATCTTGTCTCCCCAAAAGTAACTGTTCGTAACTGTGAAGGATCCTGTTCAGTCATAAGGTCCATACTGTCAAAGATCCCTGAGTGACTCCTCAAGTTTTCTCTCCAGGTCAAGATCGGTTTCATCTTCATCCGGGCTGAATATCGGATTGGCGTAGGTTGACCCGGTCATCTCCGGCTCCTGATCGATATCCGGCCCGCCGCTGATCTTTTTGACCCTTCTGTGCGGGGCGGAAACCGTCGCTTTCGGCACGGCCTTTACATAATAATAGTACTCATCATCCTCGTACTCCAGGCGTTCTGTCCGGCTGTAATCCCCACCGAAGAAAAAGAACTCAAGGACAAGGCCGACCACGACAGCGAGCAGCGTACTCACCATCAGATATGTCATGTCCACAGTCGCGCTCAGGTAGTAGCTGCCCACCATCATGACCACCACATATGTGACGCCGCCTGCAACGATCGCTACTCTCCAGGCAAAATCAAAGGAACGGGTACGGATCAGGTTGACGAGCAGGATCACCAGAATAAAAGCGACTACTGTGATCCACATGCCCCAGTTGCGCACAATGCCGTCTGCCATGATATGAAGCTTGTCCACCAGCTCGACGTCCGTATTGGCGAGTGTGGCAGACTGTCCCTGCAGAAAACGGACGAAGTAGTAAAGCACCACACCGCAGCCGGCAGGCACCGCTGCAGCGCCGGAAGAAAGCAGACCGGCACCGATGGGCAGCATGACCGGGAATCCGACTGTAAAGGAAAGCGGCGTGAGCGCAAGCACAAGTCCGGTGCCCGCCGAAAAACGAAGGAAAAAAATCGCCAGCAGCAGGAGCAGCACAAGCATAAATCCCGCCGCCTCGATCCCCAGCGCATAGCAATGAATGACCATCATCGTAAACCCTGTAAAAAGGGTGGCGGCCGGCGGCAGGATCCCGCAGATCAGGGCAAGTACGCCGATCAGTAACAGATTATCCAGCTGAGGCATATATCCCATGCTGTCATTGATCCACCAGAAAAATACAAAGGCGACTGCAGCTCTTATAAGGGGCATGATATAAAACTCATACAGGCCGAATATATGCTGTACATGATGCTTAAATTCCAGTAATGCAGTCATCTCCTGCGTCCTCCTGTCCGATCCCTGAGCTGTGCCTTGCGCTCCTGCGTATACATCTTGTCAAGAGCAGTGAGCTTTCTGTAATACTCACGGACGCTTTTTTTCGCTTTAAAATATTTCACCGTATAGATGACATAAGTCACGATAATGTATACCACAAAAAGTGCGGCATAGCCGATGATCAGATAAACAGCCAACAGGCGCAGAAAGTCCATCCTGTGGATATTATTCATGAGAAATTCAGAATAATACAGGGCCAGGACAAGAAGGATCAGTGCATATCCGGCTGTAACGGACAGAAATGTCCTGAGCAAAGCCTGTCCGATATAATCGCTCCTGTAATATCTGCTGACAGGAAGATATTTTTTGCCCTCACCCTGCTCATACATGGCCAGGCGGGTCATCGCCCTGATCTTTTCTTCATTCAGCATGATCATGACTCCTTACCAGTAGTATTTAATTTCCCATTCGTAACTGTTCAGTCACAAGCTCCTTCACAGTTACGAGGCCGGGCGCAGGCTCCTTTCGTCGCATTGAAAGTGCGCCCGGCCTTGGCTGTTCAGCTTTTGTCTTACGCACCTCGCAGTAAATGCTAGGTGCTGACTGAAC
>JAFWDX010000059.1 GCA_017515945.1 Blautia sp.
GCCATGCCATCATGACATAAGCGGCGGCATGCGCTTTAGGGAACATATATTTGATCAGCTTGCAGGACCAGATATACCAGTCAGGCACGTCATGCTCCTTCATGATCGTCACCCATTCATCCCTCAGGCCTTTTCCTTTACGCACGCTTTCCATGATGGTAAAGGACAGAGAGCTTTCCACTCCCTTGCTGATCAGATAGATCATGATATCGTCACGGGTGCAGATGGCTGTGGAGATCGTCGCCTTGCCCTCCTGGATCAGCACCTGGGCATTTCCCAGCCACACGTCCGTCCCATGAGCCAGGCCGGCAATTCGGACAAGGTCGGAGAGATATTTCGGTTTTGTATCGATCAGCATCTGCATGGCGAAATCGGTGCCGAACTCCGGTACGCCCAGTGTGCCCAGCTTACAGCCGCCGATATCCTCCGGCTTGATCTTCAGTGCTGAGGTATCTGCAAAAAGAGACATGACCCCTTTATCGTCCAGCGGGATCTCTCTGGCGTTCAGGCCGGTCAGATCCTCCAGCATCCTGATCATGGTCGGATCATCGTGTCCGAGTATATCCAGCTTCAGCAGGTTCCCGTCGATGGAATGGTAATCAAAGTGCGTCGTGATGATATCACTGTTTACATCGTTGGCCGGATGCTGGACGGGAGTGAATTTTTCGATCTCCTCCCCCTTTGGCAGGACGATGATCCCGCCCGGATGCTGGCCGGTCGTCCTGCGCACACCGGTACAGCCCTCCACGATCCGGTTGATCTCACAGTATCTCTTATGCTGGCCTCTCTCTTCAAAGTAATTCTTTACATACCCAAAGGCTGTCTTTTCCGCAAGTGTACCGATGGTACCAGCCTTAAAGGTCTGTCCCTTGCCAAAGATCACTTCGGTGTATTTGTGTGCGTTGGCCTGGTATTCACCGGAAAAATTCAGGTCGATATCCGGTTCTTTATCGCCTTTAAAGCCCAGGAAGGTCTCAAATGGTATATCAAAGCCTTCCTTGCCCAGTTTTGCTCCGCATTTCGGACAGATCCTGTCCGGCATGTCACACCCGGCCATGCCCCCGAATCTGCGGACCTCTTCGGAGTCGAAATCGCTGTATTTGCATTTCGGGCACAGATAATGAGGAGGAAGCGGATTGACCTCCGTTATACCGGACATGGTGGCCGCCAGAGACGATCCTACAGAACCTCTGGAACCTACCAGATAGCCGTCGTCATTTGATTTCCAGACCAGCTTCTGGGCGATGATATACATGACCGCATAGCCGTTGGAAATAATGGAATTCAGCTCTCTCTCCAGCCTGTCCTGTACGATGGAGGGAAGCTCCTCGCCGTACATCTCATGGGCCTTCTTAAAGCAGATATCCCGCAGATCCCGGTCAGAGTTTTCGATGACCGGAGGGAATTTATCGGGATGGATCGGGGAGATCTTTTCGATCCATCCGGCGATCATCCTGGTATTGGTCACCACCACCTCATAGGCTTTATCGCTCCCGAGGTATGCGAACTCGTCCAGCATCTCCTGGGTAGTCCGCAGATAGAGCGGAGCCTGATTATCGGCATCCGTAAAGCCGTTGCCTGTCATGATGATCCGCCGGTAGATCTCATCCTGCGGATCCATAAAATGCACATCGCAGGTCGCGACGACAGGCTTGCGGAACTGCTCGCCGAGTCTCACGATCCTGCGGTTCAGCTCCATCAGGTCCTCATCGGAATTGACCATATCTGTTTTTTCATCCGCGATCATAAAGCGGTTGTTTCCCAGCGGCTGGATTTCCAGATAATCATAAAAACCGACCAGCCGGGCGATCTCCTGCTCCGGCGCATTGCGCAGCAACGCCTGGTAGAGCTCTCCCGCCTCACAGGCGCTTCCGATGATCAGGCCGTCGCGGTGCTGCTCAAAAACGCTCTTTGGCACACGGGGACGCCGGTTATAGTATTTGAGGTGCGACTGGCTGACCAGCTTGTACAGATTGATCCGTCCCGTCTCGTTTTTGACAAGTATGATCGCATGATACGTCGGCAGCTTTTTGATCGTATCAATGGAAACCGCCCCTTGCCTGTTCAGTTCATCGACATCCAGGATATCCCTCTGTGCGAGCATCTGAACAAACCTGGTAAAAATATGCGCGGTACATTCCGCGTCATCGACGGCTCTGTGATGGTGTTCCAGACTGACTCCCACCGCTTTGGCCACGGTATCCAGCTTGAACCGGTTGAGTGCCGGCAGCAGGAACCGTGCCATGCCGACCGTGTCGACATATGTAAAGGTCCTGTCGATCCCCAGCGCGGCACAGTTTTCCTCGATGAAGCCCATATCAAAGTCCGCGTTATGGGCCACCATAACCGCTCCGGCACTGAAGTCCAAAAAACGGGGCAGCACTTCATCGATCACAGGCGCATCCATCACCATCTCATCATTGATGCTGGTGAGCTGTTCGATGCGGAAGGGAATAGGGGTCTGCGGGTTGACAAACGTGGAAAAACGATCGGTGATCTCTCCGTTCTCCACACGCACCGCACCGATCTCAATGATCTTGCAGGTCTTTGATGAAAAGCCCGTCGTCTCAATATCAAAAACCACAAAGCTGCCATCCAGGCGCTGCCCTGCAGGCCGGGTCACCATGCCCTTTGTGTCGTCCACCAGATAAGCTTCCATGCCATAAAGGACCTTAAAATCGGAATCCTTTGGCACACAGCCGCCATATGCGTCAAAGCAGTGGTTGGCTTCCGGGAAGGACTGAACGACTCCGTGATCCGTGATCGCGATCGCCGGATGACCCCATTCGTAAGCCCTTTTTACCAGGGCTTTGGCATCCGTGACACCGTCCATGTCGCTCATCTTGGTGTGGCAGTGCAGTTCCACACGTTTTTCCGGACAGGTATCCATGCGGATCTTTCGTATGCTGCCGGTCTTTTTGATGCCGCTCACCGTGCCAATGGTCAGCTCGGAATCAAACCTGTCGATGGTCGTCACGCCGCGGATCTTCAGATTGGCACCCTTTTTTATGCTTTCTTTCAGTTCCGGTACCTGTTCATTCGGGACAAACATTTTCACGGTGATGGAATCCGTATAATCCGTGACGGGAAAGATCAGGATCGTCTTTTCATTACGGATCTGTCTTTCCTCCAGGCTCATCACGCATCCGCAGATGATGATCTCGCCCATGACCCCCGTCACGCTCTCAAGGGGGATCGCTTCCCCATCGAAATCTCTGCCGTAGATCACCTCAGGATTGGGGTCGCGGCGCATGGCACCTCCATATCTGAATCCCCTCTGACTGCCGTCCCGCTGACCGGCAGAAGGCGCTTTGTCTGTCTTTGGCATGGGAGCCGGCTGAGAAGGCGCTGATCCGCTGCCTTTCGCTGCACCGTCTCCGGTCTTTGCGGGCTGCTTTCCGGCAGGCTCTGGATTTTTTTCGGTTTTTTTCCGCTCCATCCCGCCGGCTTTTTCTTCCGTCGGAGCCGTCTCCTCCGCCTGATCCTGCGCTCCGATTCTGGCTCTGCGCATCACCTGCGCAGCCTCTTCCTCCACACGCAGCTGTGCCCGTTCGAGTGCGCTTCCCTGTTCATGGGGAAGGTATTCGATGTGGATGTGCAGATCCATCCCGGAACGCTCACAGAAAACTTTCTGCATGTACTCTTCCATCGTCCGGCCTTTTTCCCTGGCCAGCATGGTGTCCGGCATGCTGATAAACATGGTATGATCGTCCGGAAAGGTCAGCGTGCTCTGCCTGAACAGACTGTACTCCACCCTGCCAAACCGGCTCAGCTCCAGTTCCATACTTGAACGGTAAGCCTCAAAAAAATTCTCCGGCGTGTACTGCCTGGAAAGGTGAAAGCTTTCCACGATCCGTATATCCACCCGCGTCCCGGGAAAGCACTGCCGGCCGATCTGCTTTTCGATCTCATATATCTTCTTTTTATGGATCCAGTGCTCACTGGTGATAAACACATGCAGCTGTGTCCTGGATGCATTCGCCGTCACTCTCCGGACCTGGACCCCCGCCATCAGATCATCCAATTCCTTTGTCAGGTTCAGTGCAGGGAACACATCCCTGAAAGCCCGTTCTGTCATATAAGGCACAGGCCTCCCTTCCCTCAGATTTTTCCAAGTTCTTCCATGAGTGCATCCAGCAGATCCTCTTCGGGTACTTTTCTGAGGATCTCTCCCTTTCTGAAGATCAGTCCGACACCGTCGCCTCCGGCGATTCCCAGATCGGCTTCCCTGGCTTCCCCCGGGCCATTTACAACGCAGCCCATCACGGCGATCTTCATCTCCTTTTTGATCCCTTCCGTCATCCTCTCAACCTGTCCGGCCAGACCGATCAGGTCGATCTTTGTCCTCCCGCAGGTAGGGCAGGAAACGATCTCCACGCCCTCCTTTCTCAGGCCCAGGGTCTGCAGGATCCTTTTTGCGGAGCGCACTTCTTCCACGGGCGCGCCGGTAAGGGAAACGCGGATCGTATCGCCGATGCCCTGGTACAGGATGATGCCCAGCCCTACAGCCGATTTGATGTTGCCCGAATAGATCGTCCCCGCCTCCGTGATGCCTACGTGCAGGGGATAGTCTGTCCGGTCCGCGATCAGTTCATGCGCCTTTGCGCACATCATCACATCCGAAGACTTGATGCTGATCACCAGGCGGTCATATCCCATGTCCTCGATCAGATGCACCTTATCCAGCGCGCTTTCCACGAGTCCCTGCGCAGTCACGCCATGATATTTCTCGATCAGTTCCTTCTCCAGAGAGCCGCTGTTCACCCCGACCCGGATCGGAATGCCTCTCTCCCTGGCCGCGTCCACGACCATGCGGATCCTTTCCTGCGAACCTATATTGCCCGGATTGATGCGGATCTTGTCCGCCCCGTTCTCAATGGCCGCGAGAGCCAGCCTGTAGTCAAAATGAATATCCGCCACAAGGGGAATATGAATCTGCTTTTTTATGTCAGCCAGGGCCTGCGCAGCCTCCATCGTGGGTACCGCACAGCGGATGATCTCGCAGCCTGCCTCCTCCAGCTCCAAAATCTGGCGCACGGTGTCCGCCACATTCTCCGTCCGGGTATTGGTCATGGACTGGATCCGGACAGGTGCACCTCCTCCGATCTGAATATTTCCGATCGTTATCTTTTTTGTATGATCTCTGTAAGCCATATATGCCTCCCAGTGGAAAAAGACAAGGGCACTGCATTTTTTATGCAGCACCCTTGCCACTTTTTATGATGGATTTCGTAACTGTTCACTCAGCACCTCGCATTTACTGCGAGGCGCGTGAGAAAGAAGTTGAATTGCAAGGCCGGGCGCACCTTCATTGCGACGAAAGGAGCCTGTGCCCGGCCTCGTAACTGTGAAGGAGCTTGCGACTGAACAGTTACTGGATTTCAAGAAGCTTATTTTTCAGGTTTGCTTCCATCTGTGCCATCTCTCTCTCCGCGTTGGCCCGCTTCTCACGACCCTCACGCTGGATCTTAAGAACCTCATCGAGCGTATTGATCAGATCAGAATTGGTCTTTTTGAGTGTCTCGAGCTCCACAATACCGCGCTCGGATTCTTTTGCGGTCTCGACAGAGGCCATGTGCAGCTTTTCCGCATTCTTTTTGAGAAGTTCGTTCGTCACATCCGTCACCTGCTTCTGCGCTTTGGCCGCTTCAGTGGAATGGGCAATGCCGAGGGCCAGGACCATCTGGCTCTTCCACAGCGGAATGGTGTTGACGATCGTCGTCTGGATCTTTTCCACCATCAGGGTATCATTATTCTGGATCAGGCGGATCTGAGGCGCCGTCTGGATGGAGATCATCCGTGTCAGCTGCAGATCATGGAGTTTTTTCTCAAAGCGGTTGCATTTGTCATCCAGATCCTTTGCAGCCTGCGCATCTTCCGGCAGACCGGTCCTGCGGGCTTTTTCCTCCAGCTCGGCCAGCTGCGTGGCGCGGACCTTGGCCAGCTTTTTGCGGCCGGCCAGGATGTACATGGTCAGTTCCTTATAGTATGCCAGATTCTGATCGTACATCTTGTCCAGCAGGGCAGAATCCTTGAGGAGACGTACCTGATGCTGTTCCAGGGAATCTGCGATCTTTTCCACGTTGGTCTCGGCCTTGGTATACCGCGTCTTCAGATTTTCGAGCTTGTCGGTCTGCTTTTTGAAAAAGCCGAAGAGACCTTTTTCCTCTGTGGCATCAAAATCCTTGAGTTCTCCGACCACATTCGTGATCAGATCACCTACTTCGCCAAGATCCTGGGTCTTGACGTTCTCAAGGGCCGCCTCCGAAAAGGAAGCCATTTTTTTCTGCGTGCCTGCTCCGTACTGCATGATCTGTGTCAGATTTTCAATATCGATCTTTTCGGAAAAATCGTCGACGATCTTTTTTTCCTCTTCGGAGAGGATGGAGTCGTCGATATCCTTAGCGGCCTCCTCGGCGGCAGGAGCCTCCTGCACTGCGGCCGCTGCCGGAGCAGCCGTGCTTTCCTCCTCCGGCTCCAGGGTCAGAGACAGGGATCCCACTGCGGGAGCCTTGGCCAGATCTGATTCAAAATCAAAGTTCTCTTTGGTCTCCATCGCGGCTTCTTCTTTCATTTCCATACTCAGTTCGTCTGCCATTGTGTCCTCCTTCGGCAATCCGATAATCCGATAATCATCAGTCGTAACTGTTCAGTCACAGGCTCCTTCACAGTTACCCAACAATTTACAGAGTCAGGGTAACACCCTGCTGTTCCTGTTCTTCGTGTTTTTTCTGCTCAGCAGTTCCCGCGGCGGACATTCTCATACCATCGTCCGTCAGGCCCTCCTGCTGCAGCATCGTATTCAGCACACTGATATCGCTGGAAACATCCCACGCCGTATCCTGGAAAATGGAATCCAGCAGTCTTTCAAATGCCGTATTGAGGGTATCCAGCGTTTCCTCGATCTGTTTTTTGGAGCTGCGGATATTTTCTCCCTGTACAGGCTGGGCGTCCATATCCTGATAGGCATCCAGGAGCTTGATGGTCGTAGGAAGATAATAATTCATCATCTTCTTCAGATCGGGGATGATCTCAGGATGTGCCTGGGCACGGTCAAGTATCCGACGGACCAGCAACTCCATCCGGGAAATCTTTGCGGAGATCTCTTCACCGGGGATGGCATCATTGCACTCGTGGATCCTTTCTATATAACCATTGCCACGGTCGAGGACATCCTGCACTTCTTTGGAAACCTTTTGCTTTTGAGCGGTCTCCTCAGCGGCTTTTTTCTCACGGGCTTTTTTCTCTTCCTCCTCCTGGCGCCGGCGGATCATCTCCGTATGCGTATCCAGATACTGGCGGTAGGTCTCGTCACTGGACATGAGGGTCGTCTCCTCTTCATCCACATGGCCCTCTTTGAACCAGCCTTTTTCGATCATCTTTCTGGCATCTTTAGCCACAAAGCTGACAGGCCGGTTGATCAGCGCAGCCAGCTGTGACAGCTGGGCATAGGTCTTTTTGCCGAGAGCCTTGCGGTAAACCTGAAACCGTTTGATCAGCCCCAGGGTGGAGATGCCTTTATACAGGAGCCACGCGCCAAGCGCGCCGAACACAATGGTCAGTCCGAACCCGACACCGACGCCAAACCCATAGTTGACCCGCACAAGTGCCTCGAACAGGCCTCCCAATGCCTCTAGAGAAAGAATCCCTCCCGCGATCGTCATGCCCGTGGCCTTTAGCCGGGGACTGCTGACACTGGCGTAGAGCCTGGAGGTCATCTGCTGTCCGGAGGCGGTCATCTGAGACGCGCCAAAAGGCGGTGTCTGGTATCCGTGATGGTTGTGGGTTTCGTATGCGGTGGCACTGTGCTCAGGATTGCGGTAGGGATAGGCCGCCCTCTGATAAGGAGAATCCTGTCTGGGCTGCTTGCCGCTCTTATATCCTTTCGATCGGTGCTGCGAACCTTTCCCCGCCCCAAGTGCGCCGGAAAGGATGTCCTTGAGCGCATCAGACCCTGTATCGATCGTATGGGCAAGCAGATCATTGATCGATTCATTTAATCCCCCATAGTCATTGTCACGGACGGCATGATTGACGATGCTCTGAATCTGATCGCCAAGCTCCTCCCATTCATTTTTGCTCATTTTCAGCTTACCTTCATCAAAATAATTCGTTGAATTTTAATACCATACACCTCGCAGTAAATGCGCGGTGCCGACTGAACTGTTACCATAATTCAATCGCAACTGTGTTATATTATAGCGAAAAGGGTAGTAAAATACAAGAGGCGTTGAAAATTGTGGTTGAAACTCAAAAACAAATGCTATAAAATAGGGCGAACAGCAACATGTCACTATCAGACAGGAGGAACAAGGTTATGGAAAAAAAGAACATCGACTGGTCAAATCTCGGATTTGGCTACGTAACCACAGACTACAGATATGTTTCTCTCTATAAAAATGGTGCCTGGGACGACGGCGCTCTGATCACCGATGCAACTATCGTCCTCAATGAGTGCGCAGGTGTGCTTCAGTACGCCCAGACCGTTTTTGAGGGTCTCAAAGCCTACACCACCCAGGATGGAAAGATCGTCACCTTCCGCCCGGATCTGAACGCGCAGCGGCTGGCTTCCTCTGCCGAGCGTCTGGAGATCCCGGTATTCCCGGTTGACCGTTTCATCGATGCCGTTGAGCAGGTTGTCCGCGCGAACGCGGCTTTTGTCCCGCCCTATGGTTCCGGCGCGACCTTATATATCCGTCCCTACATCTTCGGCACCAATGCCGTCATCGGCGTGAAGCCCGCGGATGAATATCAGTTCCGTATTCTTACGACTCCTGTCGGCCCGTACTTCAAGGGCGGCGCAAAACCGATCGTGATCCGGATCAGCGATCTGGACCGGGCAGCCCCCCGCGGCACCGGCGACATCAAAGCCGGCCTCAACTACGCCATGAGCCTGCACAACATCGTTGACGCCCACAAAAAAGGCTTTGATGAAAACCTGTACCTCGATCCCGGCACCCGCACATACATCGAGGAAACCGGCGGCGCCAACATCATCTTTA
>JAFWDX010000060.1 GCA_017515945.1 Blautia sp.
ATTTAAACTTAAAGCACCATCTTGACTTCATATACTGCGTTGGGCTCAGTTGCCGTAGCCCGCTACGGCGCCTTCACCCGCCTTGCCTATGAAGCCAATCTGGCACTTTAAGTTTAAATCTGATTGAGACGGACCACTAGAGGGTCTTAATACGTGGAATGCTTTGCTTCCACGTATTTAGAGCCTCTGCATATACCGCGCGAAATATCAAGTACATTTTCCATTAATTCGATCGCGCGAGTATAAAAAAGGTGCGGCATTGTAAAATGCCGCACCCCGGGATAATTCCTATCGATTACTTGACCTTGTAATAGGAGTAACAGCTGTTGGGATCCATGACCATGGACTCCACGTTCGGGCCGATACCTACGAAGTACTTGCGTACCCACAGGTTGATCCACGGGCAGTCCTCAGCCAGCAGATCCTGGATCTGAGCATAAACCTCGCCACGTTCAGCATCGTCAAAGACAACGCGGGATTTCTCCAGGAGTTCATCTGCCTCAGGATTCACATAGCGGGCCCAGTTGTTGCCGCCCTCAACCGCGTTGGAAGAATGGAAGCAGCTGAACAGGACAGTGTCGGGATCCATGGTGCCGCTGCCCCAGCCGACGATAAACAGCTCAGAGTTGCCTGCGTAGGCCTCGGAGCACATGGTCGCGAACTCCATGGTGTTGATCTTGACTGTGATGCCTACCATCTGCAGGAACTGCTGCGCGATGGTCGCTACATCCAGGTTCTCTTTCTTTTCATCGCAGAGGATGGAGATCTCAAAGCCGTCCTCATAGCCGGCCTCAGTCAGCAGCTCTTTAGCTTTTTCCACGTTGTACTCGTGGGACTCGGTGATCTCTTTGTAATACTTCATGTTGGAGCTGATCTCGCTGTATGCGATCTCGGCGGTGTCGCCCTTGATGGCGGCTACAATGGCGGGAACATCCAGTGCGTAGGAAATGGCCTTGCGGACACGTACGTCATCCAGCGGAGCCTTGCTGCAGTTCATGCCCAGCAGTGTGGTGGCTCGGGCCGGCTGCTCGAGGAGCTGCAGGCTCTCATTGTCACGGATACGGCTAAGATCGGTCACAGGGATCTCAAGGGCAATATCCACGTTGCCGCTCTCCAGCTCGATGGTACGGTTGGTGCCCTCGGGTACAGCTGTAACCTCGACAGTGCGGAAGACGGGCTTCTCTCCCCAGTACTCCTCATTGCGCTCAAGGATGAGCTTCACGCCCTTGTCCCAGGACTGGAGTTTGTAGGGGCCGGTGCCGACAGGCTCTGTACCGGTATTCTCTCCGGCTTCCTCGATGGCTTTCTGATTGACGATGCCGGTGGAGGCAAAGGTAAGACCAGCCAGGAAGGGGGCGGAGGGCTGCGTGAGCTTGATCTCCACATCATAATCGCCGGTGGCCGTCACAGACTCGACATCACGGAAATAGGAGGCGGTCTTAGGTGACTCGGCATCACGTGTATAGGTAAATACCACGTCGCTGGCCTTCAGCTCCTCGCCGTTGGTGAACATCACACCCTGACGCAGATGGAAAACATAGGTGGTATCGTCGACCTGTTCATAGCTCTCGGCCAGTTTGCCGACAATATTCTGCTCCTCATCCTCATAGACCAGAGTCTCGAAAATATTGTTGAAGATCTGCTGGGAGGAGGCATCTGTCGTCTGGGACGGATCCAGTGTGGAGGCCTCGGCGTTGGCAGCAACGCGCAGGACTTCCTTGCTGCTGTCAGCTTCGCCAGCCCAAACGGTAAGGGCCCCACAGACGCTGAGGGCGAGGGTCATGAAAAGTGCCAGATAGCGTTTCATAGGTTCTTCTCCTTCTGTGTGTATTTTTTATATTCCGGAAACTCCGCGGTATACCCATTTCCGGGTAAAAAACGGTATTTGGGGAATAAATAATCAGGCCTGAATTCAGGTCTTATATAAATTATACAGATTGAACCGTAAAAAACAAGTATTTTTTCCATATGTGCGCGCAATTTGTAAGTCACGGGGCGTCACGGGGACAGGTTCCCTGGCTCATTTTTCATAAAAAATGTAATTCGGGTGAGTCACATGGGCAGGTTGACTCATTTTTCAAGAAGCAGGCACTGGACTATGTAAGGTCGTGGGGTGGGGACAAATCCCTCAATTTAAAGTCAGGGGGACTGGTTCCTCCTCATTTCCTGTAAATGCGGACGCCGGGCTTTGGGGGGGTGTGAAGCGGACAGTGCCGGATGTATCCCCCGGTGTGGCCACTGAAAAAACGCCCAAGCCCTTTCCGCTGGCTCTC
>JAFWDX010000061.1 GCA_017515945.1 Blautia sp.
CACGCACCTCGCAGTAAATGCGAGGTGCTGACTGAACAATTACCTTCAGTCATATTATATAGCAGGATACAGTGATTTTTCAACCGTCCGGTTGTTGTTGAAAAAAGTGCCTTTTTCTGCTATTATTTATTTGTATAACAAACAAAAAGGAACTAATTGAAGATGCTGACAGAAAAAATACATGAATTTGCACCGCCCCGTTATTCCTGGCTGCTGCTGGCCGGAGTTGCCATAGCCAATTTCACCGTTTATTCCGGTGCCCGGTTTATAAACCGGACACGTCACCATTATATCCTGAGCCTGCCTCTGGATGACAGGATCGGACTCTGCACACCGTTCATCACGATTTATGTACTGGCATACCTGCAGTGGCTCACCAGTTACATTCTTGCCGCCCATGAGAGCAGAGAGGTCTGTTACAGGATCATGGGCGGGGACATCATTGCCAAACTTATCTGCTTCATAATCTTTCTGATCGTCCCTACCACACTGCACAGACCGGAGATCACAGGCCGAAATGTTTTTGACCGGTTCACCCGTTTTATCTATGCTGTCGATTATCCGGACAACCTCCTGCCCTCGATCCACTGTCTCGAGAGCTGGATATGCCTGCGCGGCAGCTTCATGATGACAAAAGTGCCTGGCTGGTACAGACCGTTCACTTTTATTTTCACAGTCCTGGTATTCGCTTCAACACTGCTGGTGAAGCAGCATCTGCTGCTCGATATCCCTACTGCCATCCTGACCGCAGAGATCGGGCTGGCACTGTTCCGGCTTCTTCCTTTGTAACTGCACAGGAGCTGATCTTCAGGATCTGTAAAGAAGCTGATCCTGTGCGATCCGGCAAAGGTATTTCTTTACAGCTCTTTACTCGACAAATATAAATGAAGGTATATCAAAGATGGGTATAAAGCGAAATAAACTATGGACTTTGATCGCCGCAGTACTGGCGGCTCTTACGATATGGGCGGTCTTTTCCCGGAGCGGCGAGATGTCGCCTGCCGAGATCCTGCAGACTCTGCGCAGCGCATCCCCCGGCTGGATCATATGTGCCGTTCTGTGCACCTTTGGCATAATCGTTTTCGAGGGAGAAGCGATCCTTGTCATTCTCAGCCGGATCGGTTATCCCCGTACACACCGGAGAGGATTTCTGTACAGCGCCGCGGATGTATATTTTTCCGCGATCACTCCCTCGGCTTCGGGCGGGCAGCCTGCAACGGCCTTCTTCATGATCCGGGACGGCATACCCGCAGCGATCACCACAGCCGTCCTGATCCTCAACCTGATCATGTATACGGTAGCTGTTGTCTCCATCGGCGTCGTCAGCATCCTGATGCGGCCGTCCTTTTTCTTTGATTTCAGACTGGCCAGCCGGGTGCTGATCGTGCTGGGGTTTCTCGCTCTGTCCGGTCTGGCTGTCCTGTTTTTTTTCCTGCTTTTTCATCAGACCTTCCTTTTCGGAATCGTCTCCAGGATCGTCCGTTTTCTTGCTTCCCATCGTCTGATGCGGCATCCGGAAAAGACGCTTAAAAAGCTGGATAAAGCCAACCGTGAATACGCAGACTGCGTAAAGCTGATGGCAGGGCATCGCAGTATGATGGTCCTCGCTTTTTTATATAATGCACTACAGCGGCTCTCTCAGATCGGTGTGATCCTGTCGGTCTATATGGCCTGCGGAGGCTCCGCCGGCACACTGCCGGATCTGTTTGCGACCCAGGTTTACATTATCCTTGGTTCAAACTGTGTCCCCGTCCCCGGAGGCATGGGAATTACGGATTATCTGATGCTGGACGGTTATGGCCATCTCCTTGACGAGACCCGGGCTTTCGGGCTGGCCGTGCTCGGACGCAGTCTGTCCTTTTACTGCTGCATTCTGATCAGTGCCTACACGGTACTGGCCGGATACATCGCAATCAGAAAAAAACATGCAAGGGGTACTGAATTAAAATGATAGGATTCTATGATTATACGGTTATACTGACATATCTGTCTCTGATTTCCGGCATGACTGGTGTTCTGATCTGCCTGCACGGCTTCGGACATCCTTTTATCGGCGTTTTTTTCCTGATGTTCAGCGGACTGTGCGACACATTTGACGGAAAAGTCGCGCGCACAAAAAAAGACCGTACGCCAGCTCAGACTGCCTACGGGATCCAGATCGATTCCCTGGCTGACCTGGTCGCCTTTGGTGTACTGCCTCCCTGCATCGGGATATCCATGCTGCGTGTAAGCACCCGTTTTACCGACTCCCCCCATATCAGACTGACCGGTGAATCCGATCAGCGGATCCTGTATCCGATCATCCTCTTTGCCATCGCGGTGATCTATGTCCTGGCCGCCATGATCCGGCTCGCATATTTCAACGTGCTGGAAGAGGAAAGACAAAAGGTGGAGGAGGGAAACCGCAAATATTATCTTGGACTGCCTGTGACCAGTGCAGCACTGATCTTTCCCACGGTCATGCTGATCCAGTACATCACGAGAGCGGATATCACGCTGCTGTATTTTGGTGCGCTGCTGATCACGGCATTTCTGTTCGTGCTGAAATTCAAAGTGGGCAAACCGCAGCTGAGGGGGATCTTTATCATGCTGGCCATCGGCCTCGTCGAATTCATCCTCCTGCTGCTGATCCATCTGTTCCGTCTCAGGCACTGAGGAAGTTTCCATGCAGCTGTTCAGTCGCATGTTTCTTCACAGTTACGGTTCCATTCAATGGTTCACGCGAGTTTATACTGGAGGATCTTAATACGTGGAATGCTTTGCTTCCAAGTATTTAGAGCCTCTGCATATACCGGGCGGAAAATCAGGTGCAATTTCCATTTATTTGATCGCGCGTAACTGTTCAGTCAGCACCTCGCATTTACTGCGACACCGCAGGCGTGCCTTGGCAGGTGCGTGGAACAAAAGATGAACCGCCAAGGCCACACCGAAGGCGTCCCTTGGGAGGCGCACTTCCA
>JAFWDX010000062.1 GCA_017515945.1 Blautia sp.
ATCTCCTCCGCCAGATGGGCGATCCCTTTGGCGTCCTCCTCCGTCTCCGTAGGCAGGCCCAGCATGAAGTACAGCTTGACCTTGTTCCAGCCGCCGCGGAAGGCTTCCTCTGCACCATGCAGGATATCCTCCCGTGTCAGGCCCTTGTTGATCACGTCGCGCAGCCGCTGTGTGCCTGCCTCCGGGGCAAAGGTGAGGGAATTTTTTTTCACGTCCTGCACCTTACCCATCACATCCAGGGCAAAGGCGTCGATGCGCAGCGACGGCAGGGAGATATTCACTGCCTGAGAACCGAATTCTTCGATAAGATAGTATACCAGTTCCCCGAGATGCGAATAATCGCTTGAGCTTAAGGAATTCAGCGAGATCTCCTCGTGCCCGGTATTGCGCAGCATCACGGAGGCGCTTTTTTTGAGCTGCTCCACATCCCGCTCTCTGGTCGGCCGGTAGATCATGCCTGCCTGGCAGAAACGGCAGCCGCGGATACAGCCCCGCTGGATCTCCAGCGTCACACGGTCCTGGGTCGCCTTGATAAAAGGCACGACCGGCTTTTCGATGGCGCGGTAATCTCTGTCCATGTCCGCCACCACCTGGCGCCGGATCACAGCCGGAAAGTCGTCAGACACCGGGGCAAAGGACGCCAGGGTTCCGTCCGGATTGTAAGCGGCTTCATAAAAGCGCGGGACATAGATACCCGGGATCCGGGCTGCTTTTTTCAGAAAATCCTCGCGTCCTCCGCCCTCTTCACGGACCGTATTGTACAGGTCCAGCAGCGCATCATAGGAGGTCTCTCCCTCTCCGATATAAAACAGATCGAAAAAGGCCGCCATGGGTTCGGGGTTATACGCACAGGTGCCGCCCCCGATCACGATCGGATCCTCCGGTCCGCGGTCCGCACTGCGCAGCGGAATGCCCGACAGATCCAGGACCTGCAGGACATTCGTATAACACATCTCATATCCCATGGTGATGCACAGGAAGTCAAAATCCTTTACCGGATCCTGGGATTCCAGGGCGAACAGGGGAATGTTTTTTTCCCTCATGAGCGCGTCCAGATCCGTCCACGGGGAGAAGACCCGCTCGCACCATACGTCCTCCCTTTCGTTGAACATATTGTAGAGGATCATCATCCCGAGATTGGACATCCCGATCTCATATACATCCGGAAAACAGAACGCCACCCGGGTTTTCACGCGTTGGGGATCCTTCATGACGGCATTGACCTCCCCGCCGATATAGCGGGCGGCCTTGTCCACCTTCATCAGGATCTCTTCGTCAAGAGCCAGTTTTCTCATATATGCTTTCAGTCCTTTATGCGTGGTCGATCGCCCTCAGGGCCTGGGCCAGGTCGGCGATCAGATCCTCTTTATCCTCCAGCCCGCAGGAGATCCGGATCAGGCCGGCCGGGACGCCTGCCTTGATGAGCTGCTCCTCATTCATCTGGCGGTGGGTCGAGGTGGCCGGGTTGAGGCAGCAGGTGCGCGCGTCGGCCACGTGTGTTTCGATCGCCGCCAGCCGCAGGGCCTTCATGAACGCTTCCGCCGCGGGACGGCCGCCCTTGAGTTCAAAGGAAACGACGCCGCATCCGCCCGCCGGCATATATTTCTGCGCGATCTCGTAGTATTTGTTTCCGGGCAGGCCGGAATAGTTTACATACGCGACCTGTGGCTGCTTCTGCAGGAATTCCGCCACGGCCTGGGCATTTTCCACATGTCTGGGCATCCGCACATGCAGGGATTCGAGACCCAGGTTCAGATAAAACGCGCTCTGGGGAGACTGCACACACCCGAAATCCCGCATCAGCTGGGACACGCATTTGGTGATAAAGGCTCCGCCCTGGCCGAATTTCTCCGCGTAGACGATACCATGGTATGACTCATCCGGCGTGCACAGGCCCGGATATTTATCCGCATGGGCCATCCAGTCAAAATGGCCGCTGTCCACGATCGCTCCGCCTACGGCGCTCCCGTGCCCGTCCATGTATTTGGTCGTGGAGTGCGTGACGATATCCGCTCCCCATTCGATGGGACGGCAGTTTACCGGAGTCGGGAACGTATTGTCGACGATCAGCGGGACGCCATGGCGGTGCGCCACCCGGGCGAACTTCTCTATATCCAGGACAGTCAGCGCGGGATTGGCGATGGTCTCCCCGAACATGGCCCTGGTATTGTCTCTGAAGGCGGCGTCCAGCTCCTCCTCGGTGGCATCCGGAGATACAAAGGTGGCCTCGATGCCCATCTTGGCCATGGTTACGGAAATCAGATTAAACGTCCCGCCATAGATCGTGGAAGAAGCAACGATGTGGCTGCCCGTCTCACAGATATTAAAAAGGGCAAAGAAGTTGGCCGCCTGTCCGGAGGAGGTGAGCATGCCGGCCGTGCCGCCCTCGAGCTCGGCGATCTTTGCAGCCACCAGGTCACAGGTGGGATTCTGGAGCCTGGAATAAAAATATCCGCTGGCCTCCAGGTCAAAAAGCCGGCCCATATCCTCGCTCGTATCATATTTAAAGGTCGTGGACTGGATGATGGGGATCTGTCTGGGCTCACCGTTGCCGGGACGATAACCCGCCTGAACACATTTTGTGTTGATTCCGTAACTGCCTTCGTTCATGAGTATACCTCCTGTTTTTTATCTGCGCGCAAGCTCCCGGGTCACTTCTTCCCAGGTAAGTCCTTTTTCCGCCATCAGCACCATCACGTGATAGAGAAAATCCGAGATCTCATACTTGACCTCTTCCTTGTCCGGATTTTTGGCGGCAATGATGATCTCCGCCGCCTCCTCTCCAACCTTTTTGAGGATTTTGTCGATTCCTTTGTCAAAAAGATAATTTGTATAGGATCCTTCCTTCGGATGGACCTTGCGGTCCAGGATCACGTCGTAGACATCCTGGAAAACGCGCAGCGGGTTGGTACTGTTAAATTCTTTTTTTGCCAGTGTCGTGTAAAAGCAGCTGCGGTTGCCCGTATGGCAGGCCGCGCCGATCTGATCCACCCGGGCGAGCAGCGTGTCACGGTCGCAGTCGACGGCCAGCTCTTTAACATACTGGAAATGGCCTGAAGTCAGGCCCTTCACCCACTGTTCCTGACGGCTGCGGCTGTAATAAGTCATCCTTCCGGTCCTCAGGGTGGTCTCATACGCTTCTTTATCCATATAGGCGACCATCAGCACTTCATCGGTCTGGTAATCCTGCACCACCACCGGTACAAGGCCGGAGGCGTCTTTTTTGAATTTGTCGAAGCACATGGAGGCCTTCAGCACATCCGTATCAAAGCCCTCCGCCCGCAGCGCTTCCCGCAGACGGGCAAGCGGACCGTCCTGCGCGCGCAGGACGGCGAGAGACAGGCCGTCGATACCATACTCCTTTATGGTCCGAATGACCTCCGGTGACAGAAGCGCCTCTCCAGCCGGCGCATTCGGATCATTCACCGGCACAGACGGCAGGTACCATGTCACATGCAGTCCTGTTCCCGAAACCGGGGCCGGATCTGTGCCCATATAGACGATCCGTGAGGCGAAACGCCGGATATTCTCCTCATGTGTCTCCAGCTGCTCCGGCTGCGAAACGCTGATCCCGATCCGGTCCTGCCCGAAACGCAATGAGACTTCTTCCAGCAGAGCAGGTCCATCCTCTCCCGAAAAGTTCAGGACGGCCATCATGCTCCCCGCGTAAAGGATCTTTTTTACATCCTCGACCCGCCTGATATGGCCTGCCGCGATCACCGGGCATTCGCTGATCTCGCAGATCCGCCTGAGCAGGAGAATGGAGGCTTCGTGTTCTTCATCGTTCTTTGAAAGGTCAAATACCAGGATCTCATCCGCGTTCTGCTCATTCCAGCCCCGTACCAGATCCACGGCGTTGACTGCAGTTGCTTCCCGGCTGTCAAAGCCGGCCACGGAATGATCTCCGCATATATATAAACAGGGTACGGTTTTCAGGCGCTGCATCTTATCTCTCCTCCCCTTGTCACAGGCTTCCTTTGGTGGACAGCACATCCACGATCCTCGGATCCACTGAAACAGCCGCGTCCAGTGCCTTGGCAAAGGCCTTGAACATGGCCTCCGCCATGTGATGGCTGTTGCCCGGGGTCAGGACCTTGATGTGCAGATTCATCATCGCGCTGTAGGACACCGCGTAAAAGAATTCGTGGAACATTTCCGTGGACATGGTGCCGAGCATCTCCCGGTCAAACTGTGCGTCCCAGGAAAGGTACGGCCGTCCGCTCAGGTCCACCGCACACAGAACGAGTGTCTCATCCATCGGCAGGATACAGCTCCCGTACCGGCGTATCCCCTTTTTGTCGCCGACGGCCTCCCGGATCGCGCTGCCGAGCACGATGCCGGTATCCTCGACCGTGTGATGATCGTCCACCTCCAGATCCCCTTTTACATCCACGGACAGGTCAAAAAGGCTGTGGCGTGAAAAACCGGAGAGCATGTGATCAAAAAAGCCGATGCCGGTCCGTATGTCGTGCCGACCCTGCCCGTCCAGCTCCAGACTCATCCGGATCTGGGTCTCATTGGTATTTCTCGTGACGACGGCAGTCCGGCTCATCGTGGCTCCTCCCCTTGTAACTGTTCAGTCACAGGTTCCTTCACAGTTACCTCCCCTTCAAATCTCACGGCGATGGAATTGGCATGGGCTGTGAGCTGTTCGTTTTCGGCGAAGCGGATGATATCCTGATGGATCTCCTTTAACGCCGGCCTGCTGTAATAGACGATGCTTGATTTTTTGATGAAGTCATCCACGCACAGAGCGGAAAAATAGCGGGCCGTGCCGTTGGTCGGCAGCACATGGTTTGGTCCCGCAAAATAATCTCCAAGAGGTTCACTGCTGTACTCTCCGAGGAAGATCGCGCCTGCGTTGCGCACACGCATCATGTCCTCAAAGGGGTTGGCGGTCACAATCTCCAGATGCTCGGAGGCGATGGCGTTCACGGCATCGATGGCCTCATCCATGTTGTCGGCCAGCAGGATGTAGCCAAAGTTGTCCAGGGATTTGCGGATGATCTCGTGCCTGGAGAGAGTCTTCAGGAATCCTTCGATCTCTGTCTCCACGCGGGCGGCGAGCTCCGGACTGGTCGTGATCAGGATGGCGGAGGCCATTTCGTCATGCTCCGCCTGGGAGAGCAGATCCGCCGCCACATAGCGGGGATTGGCCGTCTTGTCCGCCAGCACCAGGATCTCGCTGGGACCGGCGATGGAGTCGATGCTCACCAGACCGTACACGGCCTTTTTTGCCAGGGCTACAAAGATATTGCCCGGGCCGACGATCTTGTCCACTTTCGGCACGCTCTGCGTCCCATAGGCCAGCGCGCCGATCGCCTGTGCGCCGCCGACCTTGTAAACCACATCCACGCCGGCCTCATGGGCGGCCACAAGTGTGGACGGATTGACCCTGCCGTCCGGTCCGGGAGGCGTGGTCATGATGATCTGATCCACGCCTGCGACCTTGGCAGGTACGATATTCATCAGCACGGATGAGGGATAGACAGCCTTTCCGCCGGGTACATATACGCCGACCCGCTCCAGCGGCATGACCTTCTGCCCCAGCATGATCCCGTCCGATGAGCTCGTGAACCAGCTGTTCGTCTTTTGTTTTTCATGAAAAGCCCGGATATTGACGAGAGCCTTGCGGATCACATCCACGAGGGAAGACTCCGTACGCGCATAGGCCTCCTCGATCTCTTCCTCTGTCACACGGAAATTCTCCTGTGTGATCTGCGCTTTGTCAAAGCGGGCGGTATATTCAAAAAGAGCCTCATCGCCCCTGGTGCGCACATCCTCCAGGATGCCGGCCACGATGTTTTCATATTCCCCGTACTGGGAAGGGCTCCGTTTCAGGAGCGTCTTTAGCAGATCTGCTGTGGCTTCCTTTGTCAGCTTTACTGTCTTCATCTGTCCTCTTCCTTCTATAAAACCTGGCGCAGCTGGGTGATAAGGCTGCGGATCCTTTCGTCCTCCATCTTCATGCTGACCTGATTGACCACCATCCGGGCGGACAGCGGACAGACCTCCTCAAGGATCTGCAGGCCGTTGGCGCGCAGGGTGCTGCCTGTCTCCACGATATCCACGATCACCTCCGAGAGGCCTACGATCGGCGCCAGCTCTATGGAACCGTTCAGCTTGATGATCTCCACGGTCTGGTGACGGCGGTTGTAAAAATAATCCCGGGCAATGTTCGGGTACTTGGTGGCCACCCGGATCAGTTCATTGCGTTCCAGAAGCCCTTTTGCGCTTTCCGGGCCGCAGACACACATCCGGCACCGGCCAAAGCCCAGGTCCATTACTTCATAGAGGCGTCGTCCCTCTTCAAGGATCGTGTCTTTTCCGACGATGCCGATGTCAGCGGCGCCATATTCCACGTAGGTCGGCACATCCGGACCCTTTGCCATGAAAAAGCGCAGGCCGAGCTCCTCGTTTACAAAGATGAGTCGGCGCGTATCCTTGTCCCGCATCTGCTGGCAGGTGATCCCGATCTTTTCGAACAGATCCAGCGTCTGGCTGGCCAGCCTGCCCTTGGTCAGGGCGAATGTCAGCGTTTTCATGCTTTTTCCCCCTTTTCCAGCTCCATGATCACTCTGTGTCCCTCGCCGCGCAGGCGCTGTGCCTGCCGGATCGCCTCACAGGTGTCGTCAGCCCGATAGCGCAGCACTGTGGCAGGCTCTTCCTCCGGAAACGAACCGGCTCCGCCCTCCAGCGCGGCCAGCAGGCTGTCCACCACGATGACAAAGCCCACGGAAGGGGCGTCCTTGCCGAAATGCTTAAGCAGCCGGTCATAACGGCCTCCCTTGATCAGAGGCTCTCCCGTCCCGTATGTATATCCCTGGAAAATAATGCCCGTGTAATACTGATATTTGCTCAGCATGCCAAAGTCAAAGGTCACATACCGGTCGTATCCGTACGCTGTGAGGTAGGTGTGGATCTCTCTGAGCCGGTCGACGGCCGCCAGCGCCCGGGGATTATCCGTAAGGGACGCGGCTGTGTCCAGGATCTGCGCGGAGCCGAACATCTGGGGCAGCATAAAGAAGGCTTTCGCCGTCTTTTCATCGAATCCCGCCGAGCGTACCAGCTCCTCGACGGCATAATAATTCTTCTGGGAGATCAGCTCCCGGAGCCGTTCCTCCGCTTCGCTGTCCAGATCCACCTCCTGCAGCAGGGATTTAAAATAGTCCACCTGCCCGATGCTGATCTGAAACTCCTTCAGGCCGGACGCCATCAGGCATTCCACGGCCATGGCCAGGATCTCCGCATCCGCCTGGGGTGAATCGTCCCCCATTTTTTCCACGCCCATCTGGGTCGTCTCCCTCAGACGTCCCTGGTAGCGGGAGGGATTGACGAATGCGTTGCCCGTATAGCACAGGTTGACCGGATGCTCATCCGGAGAGAAATGCGCAGCACATGCCCTGGAAACGGACGGGGTAAAATCCGGGCGGAGAACCAGGGTATTGTTCTCCCTGTCAAAGAACTTATACAGCTCACTCGACGGGATCGTCCCGACCTCATTGCTGAAAACCTCAAAAAACTCAAATGACGGGGTCTCTATATCCGCAAAACCGTGCAGGGAAAAGACTCTGTGAAGGCGTTCTTCCAGATTCTTTTTCTGCACGCATTCAGTCCCGTATATATCCCGGACACCCTCCGGGGTATGAAAAATCCGCTGCATGTAGCGCAACCTCCAATATAATTATACAAATATGTAAGCACACACAAAAGGACCGTCCCTGTGTCACTGACGCCTGTCAAGGTCCGCCGCGATGCCTTCCAGATAAGGGACCAGAAACCCGCTGTGCAGCGGCAGAAAACGGTCCGGCTTTAACTCATCCACCCGGAAGCTTTTTCGGCCGCCGGAGAGCATCCTTTCCCAGAAGGGCAGGAATTCGTCCAGCGGAAGATAATAAAAACGGTCCAGCTGACTGAAAAACAGCAGGAGGAACGCGATTCCCCCCTGCTTTTCAAAGTCCTTCATAAACTGTACCTGATGCGGATGGACATTGGCCAGGGGAAAGGTCTGCGTGCCGCATTCCTTTGCGTCAAAGCTGACGGGAATCCCCTGAACGGCGCCGATATAATCCACGGTACTCTGCTGTTCAAAATAAGCCAGCGTGATATGCCGGGTTTCCTTGTCCATCCGCACCGGCGTGATCGGTGTCGGGATCTTCTGGATCAGAGCCAGTCCTTTTTCACGGTACTGCTCATTCGTGCGGTTGATCAGCTCCTCCAGCGTGGATCCCCGCAGCCCCCGGCTGCTCCATGTCGCCATGGCCGGCCTTACTCGGAGATCTTAGGACTCCGGAAGATCTTCGGACGCGGGAAGTAACGGAAGAGGGCCTTGCCGACGATCTGGTCAAAGGTCACATAGGTATTCTCCCAGAATCGGGAGTCCTTGGAATTGTTCCGGTTGTCTCCCAGCATAAAATAACAGCCTTCCGGTACCTTATACACACCGGTGTGACGCGGATTGTCATAGGTTCCCGCCTCCGGCTCCCGGATAAAGGAATCTTCCAGCTCCTCTCCGTTGGCATAGACCTTACCGTCCCTGATCTCGATCTCATCTCCGGGCAGGCCGATGATGCGCTTGATAAACAACTCTTTTTCGTTGTCCGGATACCGGAAGATCACGATGTCATACCGCTCCGGATCCCTCATCTTTTTTGTGATGAGATCCTTTCCGAAAAAGTCCAGATTGATTCCATAAGCCACCCGCAGGCCAAAGATCCGGTCCTTGGTCATGATCGTATTTTCCATGGAGGCGGACGGGATCTTGGCGTTGATCAGGATCACGCCGTCGATCACGATGACGCTGACGGCAACGATCAGGATCAGCTTGACGTATTCCCAAATGGT
Source organism: Blautia sp. (assembly GCA_017515945.1). Classification (GTDB taxonomy): domain Bacteria; phylum Bacillota; class Clostridia; order Lachnospirales; family Lachnospiraceae; genus Blautia_A. The sequence continues at coordinate 8,845 of JAFWDX010000062.1, forward strand.
TTGCCAGATTTTCATAGGCTTTGTCACTCCTTCGCACTTCTTGTCATGGTTTGCAGCTATCTTTGTTCCATAAAGGGCATACCCGGCTGGCCGGGAAAATCCGCCGGTACGGGCGCCGTAAATGCCCGCCCGGATAAAGGCTCCAGGATCCCGTCCGCCGGATCAAACGTAACCCTCCAGGCATGGAGGAGCTGGCGGTTTACGCCATACCTCTTCCGGTAGAATTGGTTCCGCTTTTCATCCCCGTATTTGGCGTCGCCGATCAGCGGATGTCCGATCGAGGCCAGATGGGCCCGGATCTGATGCGTCCTGCCGGTGATCAGTTCCACCTCCAGCCACGTGGCATCCTCTGCGGCCGCCAGCGGCCGGTATCCGGTCTCGATCCTGGACAGGCCCGGACCGGGACTTTGCTGTATGATTACTTTATTACGTTTTTGATCTTTTTGCAAATACCCGCAGATATTTTGGGAATGTGTGACAGTTCCGCAGACCAGGCAAAGATAATATTTGTGCACTCTGCGTTCCTTAAGTATCTGAGAAAGCGCCTGCAGACCC